>CALHAO010000068.1 GCA_937931765.1 uncultured Thiotrichaceae bacterium | reverse complement strand
TCATCCATCACCGGACGTTCCAGCCACGGTTTAACCGACTTTTCAAAGAAGGTTTCCCAACTGCAATGATCAGGATTCTCAGTCAATGAGGAACGAAAGGCATCCAACGTTTGCGGACTTAACCACAGGCGCGGATGGCTGGTTGCTATGCCTTGGTAGCGCTGCTTGCGACTCACCAGAGGCGCTTCAACCGCATCAGCCTCAATGGTGAAGCCACGCACCTGGCTCCAGCGTGTCTGCGGGGCATTCGTCGCCGCATCCCACACCGCATAAGTCCAGTAGTACTCACCTGCATCAAACAGGATGTCAGGTGTAAAAAAATTCAGGGGTATATCAGTAAAAATCTGTGTATCCGCATCCGGGAAATCTTTACTGGCGGAGACTTTAAGCACATAACACGCTTCATCTTCCACAACCGGTAGCCACATAAAGCGTGGCGGGTTTTCTATCACTGATGCGCCAGCAGCGGGGGCATATTGGATATTCAGGCGTCCGGCTTTTGGTTCATCGAGATAATTGTTTTCCGGGCGATTGCTCATGCTTTGGCACCTTAAAATACTGTCTTATAAAAAAATACGCCCACCCCGAAAGGCAGGCGTACCGAGGAGAACCTATATTATTTCTTTGCGTACTGACGCTCGTAAGCAGACTGCATCACTTCAAGAACTTTGCTAAGTCCTTTCTTTTCCAGCTGATCCGTATAATCAGCCCAGTCTTTTTCAATATCACCGTTGCCCAAGATCCATGCCTGCTGACGTTCCAGCATGTAGTCACGGATAGAACCCCAGTACTTGTCATAGACTTTCTGCTCATCTTTATTGAAAGCCACACCCAGGAACTGAGGAATCAGATAATCACCCTTGTCATAAAGCGCAATGCCTTCCAAAGCGTGTTTATTAGACCATTGCTCCTCATACCCGTAGTCCTGATAATAACCACGACCTTGTAGCTGAGCACCAATCGTATACAGGAAGTTATTCACCGGTGTGTCGCTCTTCAATATAGCGTCAGTGAACGTTGGCTTGCCATCGACCATGGTGTAATGTTCGCCTTCAACACCAAAGTTAGACAAACGACGACCTTCTTCAGTGAACCAGAAATCGAAGTACTTAATGGTTTCAATAGGGTGCTTATTGGTGTGACCAATCGCCCAGCCATCCGGCTTGATCGGAATACGACGATGTTCCTCGACGCGCTTGCCTGAAATAGAAGCCGGTGGTGCGAAGGCTTTGAACTTAATGCCTTCCACTTTATCCGCCAGTGAATCATTGTAGCCCGCCGTTGAGGCAAACCAATCATGGGTCATACCGCCGAGGTTTTCTCCGAGCAGGTAATCACGCGAGCTGGAACCACGGGTGAAGACTTCCGCATCAATCAAGCCTTCTTTGTACCATTCCGCAATATTTTTCATGCCTTCCCGATAACCTTCACCGGCATAAGGATGCTTCAGTTTACCCTCATCCACATAAAAATCGTGGTAAGTATCAGATCCGGAAGAGCGACCATCCCACAAGGTAACCAGACGCAGCAACTCAGGCCACTGGCGTGCAAAAAACGGAATTTCATCTTTCTTGCCATTACCATTCGGATCTTTATCGCGGAATGCTTCCAGCGTCGTCTTTAATTCTGCGACATTTTCCGGTGCTTTAAGTCCCAGCTTATTTAACCAATCCTCACGGATGAAGTAAGCACGACCATATTTACCATCCGGAAGATAAGGGATGTAATACATATTGCCATCAGCCGCTTTTAACGCAGAAGCAATATCCGGGTTCTTTTCAAAGAAAGCTTTCAGATTCGGCGCATGCTCTTCAATCAGCTCATTCAGCGGTAAAAACGCGCCTTCAGGGCCATACTGATTAACAAAGTCTTTGATACGGCTTGAGCCGACAATATCAGGGATTTTGCCTGATGCCAGCATCAGATTTAAGACTTCAGTTTTACCGTTGTTTTCACTGTCAGAAACCGTATTAGCACCGACCGTTGCGTCTTTCAGATGAATATTCGTCATCGCGCGGGCTGCTTGTTCAACCGGCCATTCTTCCAGATAACGCGGGTAACGTTTGTGGTTCATCTGAATGGTGAGCTCTAACGGCTCATCAACGATTTTGTGACCATGACCATCGGCAAAAGCCGGGGCTGTCGCACTGATTGCTGTAGCGGCCAGTATGGCTGCCGTGAGTTTTAAATATCGCATTGGTGTCCTCCTACAATAGCAATAGATATAAAATAAATTTGTTCATAACACTTGTTTCATAACGCTTTTTCTAACAAAAAAACGGGGGGCTGCATTATTCTTTCACCCCACCCAGCAGAATACCTTTATTAAAGTACTTCTGGATAAAGGGATAAAACAGCAGAACCGGGATAATCGAGCACACGATAATCGCGGCATTAACCGTTTCCGCACTGAAAGCCGAGGTTAGCAAACTCGCCGAAAATTCATGATCATCGGAAAGCTCCGCAATCGTTTTTCGTAAAAATACCTGCAAAGGTACTTTATCCTCATCCTGAAGCAGAATCATTGCCCAGAAGAAGCCGTTCCAGCGGGCCACAACACAGAATAAGGTGATGGTGGCAATAGCAGGCTTTGACAGCGGTATAAAGACTTTCCAGAGTATCTGAAATTCATTAGCACCATCCATCCGCGCCGCCTCCTCAAACGAGCTGGGAATACTTTCAAAGAAATTACGCAATAAAATGATATTAAAGGCATTCACAGCAAAGCCGATGATGATTCCCCAATAACTATCCAGCAGCCCCAAATCACGCATATTCAGCCAGAAAGGAATCATTCCGGCATTAAACCACATGGTGAATGCGACGATCAAATTCCAGTATTTCCGACCCAGCAGCTGAGGCCGTGATAAAGCGTAAGCACCAGGAATAACGATCAGCAAACTCATAATGGTTCCGCCGATGGTATAGATAAAGGTGTTCAGGTAGGAAATCCAGAACTCCGACTGCACCAGAATAGTCTGATAAGCAGCCAGTGTTGTTTCAACAGGTGTCAGTACAACAACACCTGAGCGGGCTGCCATGCCGGAGCTGAGCGATACCGCTGCAATGTAAATAAACGGGTAAAGCGTAGCCAGTGTAAACAGGCCTACCAGTACCATATTGATGCGGACGAAGAACTTATCACCACGCGAGTAAAGATTCATGTTTGACATAATTCAGCCCTCACCACAAAGATGTTCTGGAATAACGTTTCGAAATCGTATTGGCGGTCATTACAAGAATGAATGCCACAACAGCGTTGAACAAGCCTGCTGCCGCTGCGAGATCATATTGCCCTGACTGTATGCCCTGACGATAAATGAAGGTATTCACCACATCTGCTGTGACATAAGTAGCAGGTTGGTAAAGCAGAATAACCAGCTCGAAGCTCACTTCCAACAGATTACCAATACGGATAATCAACATAATCAGAATCGTCGGCAGTATCGAAGGAATGGTAATTTTCCACATCATCTGCCAGCGTGATGCCCCATCGACCGCCGCACTTTCATACAACGAGGGGTTAACACCCGCAATCGCTGCTAAGAATACGATGGACGCAAAGCCCGCTTCCTGCCAGATACCGGCACCAATAAATATCGGCCTGAACCATTCCGGCTTGGATAGGAAGTAAACCGGATCGACACCGAACCAGCCCAGCACCGTATTAACAATACCAGCGGATGGTGAAAATGCGGTAATTACAATACCAGCAAGGATAACGGTAGAAATAAAGTGCGGTAAATAAACAATGGTCTGCGCACCTTTTTTGTACCACTCCTTAAGAATTTCATTAAACATCAAGGCCAGTATAATCGGTGCCGGGAAGGCAAACAGCAGATTATACGCACTCAGTATGGCCGTATTTTTAATGGCCCTGATGAAATCGTCGTTTTCAAACAAGGTCTGGAAATGCTCGAAACCGATCCAGGGGCTGCCCGCAATACCTTTAAATATACTGTAATCTTTAAAGGCGATCTGAAGGCCGTACATTGGCGTATAGAGAAAGGTAAAAAACCAGATCATCGCCGGAGCCAGCAGCACGTATATCTGCCACTCCTTCTTAAAATGCTCAATCAACCAGCGGGATTTTTTCTGTAAATTAGTCATATATCCCCCCTACTTAAGCCGGTCAGGATGATCAAAAACATCACCTGTTTCACGGTCAAACACTCTGATCATTTCCGGCTTAATATGGAAAGCATCAAGGTTTTCCAGATGCTTAATATCGCCCCGTGTTTCCGCTTTAACCACAAAGGGCTTATCCATAACGGTGCAATGCAACAAGGCCTCAGAACCCAGTGTTTCAATCAAATCCAACTCAACGGGAATCGCGCTGGTATCACCATCCGCTTCGGTCATAATGTGCTCAGGGCGAATCCCCAGGGTCACTTTACGCCCGTGATCGCTACCGCTTAATTCTCTTAAAGCCGGTAGCTCAAGACTATGATCACCAAAGTTTGCGAATAACTTATCGCCTCTGGTTTCGACATCTGCCTGAATCTGATTCATTGGCGGTGAGCCGATAAAACTGGCAACAAAGATATTTTTCGGATGATTAAACAGATCCATCGGTGAGCCGATCTGTTCTATGCGACCATCGCACATCACCACGATCCGGTCAGCCAGGGTCATGGCCTCCACCTGATCATGTGTTACATAAATACTGGTCACACCCAATCGCTTGTGCAGACGT
>CALHAO010000067.1 GCA_937931765.1 uncultured Thiotrichaceae bacterium | reverse complement strand
GGACTCAATGCTGATTTGGCCGCAGCACTGAAATTACCCATTATTCTGGTCAGCCCGGACCGGGTTGGTTGTATTAATCACATCTTACTGAATGTTGAAGCCATACAAACCCGCCAGTTAACACTGGCAGGTATTATTCTGAACCCCATGCCAACTCTAAAAACACCAGCGACGATGGACAATCTGACAGACCTCCGGACACTGCTGGATATTCCGGTGTTCCGCTGGCAAGAATAAGCTGATAAAAAGGCAAATCAGGCCATCTCAGGCAACGGCGCTGTCAGCTCCTTAACTTCGCTTTTTCTTTCAGTAGTGGTCGATTCGATCACTTTCTCGTACACCGTTTGACCATCTACCTCTTTGTAAGGGTCGCCGGAAAAGCCGGTACCTTTACCAAAGTTAATCTGCCACTCCAGATTATTTCTTGAAGTCGCATATTCCAAGGCACTTTGCTTGCTGATTTTCCCAGCCTTATACAGCGCGAGCAACGACTGATCGAAACTAACCATGCCATCGGATGAACCTTTTTCTATCACTTCAGCCAACTCATTAAACTGGCCTTTTCTGATCAATTCAGCCGCATAAGGCGTATTCACCAGCATTTCAGCTGCCAGATGCAGACCTTCACCATCTTCCGACGGAATCAAGCGCTGAGCGACAACGCCACGCAAATTTAATGATAAATCCATTAACACTCTGGTTTTACTCTCACCCGGAAACAGATACAGAATACGCTCCAGCGCCTGAATCACGTTAATGGCATGCAAGGTCGAGATCACCAAATGACCGGTATCAGCGAAACCTAACACCGCTTCCATAGTTTCAGAATCACGCGCCTCACCAACCATAATCATATCCGGGGCCTCACGCATTGCTTCACGCATGGCATTAGCATAACTGAGCGTGTCAAAACCTACTTCACGTTGTCCCACAATCGACTGACCATGACTGAATGTGTACTCAATCGGGTCTTCAATGGTCAGAATATGTCCACAATGACGCTCATTACGGTATTGAATCAACGAGGCCATCGACGTCGATTTACCTGAACCAGTGGAACCCACAAACAGAATCAGGCCATTATGTCCCATCACCATCTTAGTCAGTACATCCGGTAGATTCAGATCACCCGGCCCGGCAATATTACTGCGGATATGGCGGATAACCATCGACACTTCGCCGCGCTGAAAATACAGATTCATACGGAAACGACCGATGCCTTTTAGCGCCAGACCTTTATTCAGCTCACGGTTTTCAAAGAAGCTCTCAATCTCACTTGGACTCAGCACTTCCTCAGCCAACTGGCGAATATTCCCCGGCTTCATCGGTTCCTTACTAATCCGCTGCAACTGGCCCCGCACCTTAATAGACGCATGCGCACCGGTAGTCAGGTAAATATCGGAAGCCAATTGTTTTACCATCATGTGCAACAGCGGCGTGATGCGCATATCCTCATCGACAAGATTACTCATAATTTTTAACTTCTTATTGTTTCTGTAGGTTCAATTTCAAGCTTCTCGGTACCACGGAAAAAGTCATTATCCTTAGAGAAGCGGCTTTCCAATTTAAGCTTCAGGCGCAGATCGTTCACAGAGTCAGCATTACGCAAACCCTCGTGCACGGTAATCGCACGCTTTTCAATCAGATCAAACAAAGCCTGATCGAATGTACACATACCATGCTCCCGCGATGCAGCAGTTAGTGTCTTCATTTGAGGCACATCACCTTTCAGAATCAGGTCAGCCATCAGTGGTGTATTAATAATGATCTCCACAGCCGGAACACGACTCTTCTCATCCGCCGTTCGCACCAGGCGCTGAGAAACCACGGCTTTCAGATTCATGGAAAGATCCATTAACAATTGATCCCGGCGTTCTTCCGGAAAAAAATTCAGGATGCGCTCAATGGCCTGGTTCGCACTGTTTGCGTGCAAGGTGGTCAGGCATAAATGCCCGGTCTCAGCGTAAGCATTGGCATATTCCATGGTTTCACGGTCACGGATTTCCCCGAGCAAAATAACGTCCGGTGCCTGACGCAAGGTATTCTTCAGTGCCACTTCATAGCTCGCGGTATCCATGCCCACTTCACGCTGGGTCAGCAAGCAACCCTTGTGCTGGTGAATAAATTCAATCGGATCTTCGATGGTAACGATGTGGCCTTTGGAGTTTTCATTGCGGTGATCCAACATCGCTGCCAATGAGGTTGATTTACCGGAACCAGTCGCGCCGACAAAGATCACCAAACCACGCTGCGTCATGGCAATGTCCCGCAAAATGGGTGGCAATGATAAATCATCAAGATCCGGAATCTCGGTTGGAATATGGCGCAACACCATGCCGGAACAGCCGCGCTGAGTAAAAGCATTAACACGAAAACGCGCCGTACCTGGCAATGCAATGGCAAAGTTACATTCCATATGCTCTTCAAACTGGCGCAACTGATGATCGTTCATAATCGCCCGCACCAGCATACGTGTATTCAGCTCACTGAGTACATTTGACCCTATGTGTTGTATGTGGCCATCCACTTTCACTGATGGGGGAGCGTCGGCAGTGATAAATAAATCCGAGCTTCCCATGTCCAGCATTTTCACTAACAAACGCTGCACGAAGCCCATTGCGTTATCGCGATCCATGATATCTGTATCTCCTAGATGGAATCAGGGTTGTCGGCTTTACGGCGGGCAATATCGCGTTCAATCTCACCCTTCATGACCAGACTTTTCAGCGACTGATCCAAAGTCTGCATACCATCGCCCTGCCCCGTCTGTAGCGCAGAACGCATCTGGGCAATTTTGTTTTCACGAATCAGGTTGCGAATAGCACGGGTGCCGATCAGAATTTCATGAGCAGCCACACGCCCCCCACCCTTCTTCTTCAGCAACGTCTGAGAAATAACCGCCTCCAGTGATTCAGACAGCATGGAACGCACCATATCTTTCTCCGCCGCCGGAAATACATCAACAATACGGTCAATGGTTTTCGGAGCACTGGTGGTGTGTAGCGTGCCGAATACCAGATGTCCGGTTTCTGCGGCGGTTAGTGCCAGTCGGATAGTTTCCAAATCACGCATTTCCCCAACCAGAATCGTATCCGGATCTTCACGCAAAGCGGAACGTAATGCCGCCTCAAAACTCTTGGTATCCCGGTGCACTTCGCGCTGATTCACCAGACTCTTTTTGCTTTCATGTACAAATTCAATCGGGTCTTCGATGGTGAGAATATGACCATAATCAGTATCATTCTTATAATCGACCATCGCCGCCAACGTAGTCGACTTACCGGAACCGGTTGGCCCCGTCACTAACACCAGGCCACGCGGCTTATCTGAAATAGTGCGGAAAATATTAGGCGCTCCCAACTGCTCAAGCGTCAGCACCTTACTGGGGATGGTACGAAACACCGCACCCGCACCACGCCCCTGATTAA
>CALHAO010000066.1 GCA_937931765.1 uncultured Thiotrichaceae bacterium | reverse complement strand
CTGCTCGGCATGAAGCCTCATGTCCGCTGGGATAAAGGTGCTTATCTGACGGTGGGTGAGGTGTGGTTCTGTTTGTCGTGTGACGATGTAAAACCTGGCGAAGATTATTGTCATATCGCACTGGATATAGCGGAGGATGATTTCTCTGCATTTGCTGACAAGTTACGTACTGCAAACGTCAGGGAGTGGAAGCAGAATATAAGTGAAGGCGATTCATTTTATCTGCTAGACCCTGATGGTCATCAGTTGGAAATTCATAGTGGTAATTTACAAAACCGCTTGCAGTCGCTAAAAGCCAAACCATACGATGGATTAGTCTGGTTTTAAGCAGGCGTATTAGATTCGCCGGATGACAAAGACAAGTAGATGACTCGTCGCGTTATCTATCATCCGGCTATGGATGAATACTTACTTCATATCCCAGGCTGTCTCAACAGCTTCAATCAGCTGATCTTTGCCTCGTACATTGGACAACCGTTCACCATTGATAAACAGGGTCGGTGTGCCACTAACGCCCGCATCACGGCCACTGGCAATATCGGCTTTGACTTTATCCTTCAATTCACTGGATGCCAGATCAATTTTCAGTTTCGCCATATCCAGTTTCAGTGTTTTTGCATAGCCATCAAATGTAGCAGCCGGATCATCCAGTTTTGCCCATGTGGCCTGATTATCAAATAACTGGTCATGCATCTCCCAGAACTTATCCTGTCGCCCCGCAGCTTCTGCATAATGTGCGGCAAGCGTAGCGTGAGGATGGATATTAGTGAGTGGAAAATGACGGTAAACAAGGTGTACTTTACGGCGAATATCCTTCCATGCCGCACGGATAGTCTGGTGTTGCGCAAGACAAGCCGGGCATTGGAAATCGGAATATTCCACCAGTAATACCGGTGATTTTTTGAAGCCCTTGGTCTGGTCTGCGCTGATGACTTCATTATTAGTTGGGATATTCAAACCCATGTTTTGTGTGAAGCTAATAATAAGCAGTAAAGCCAACACCGCAGCGCCAGCCCATAAGCCGTATTTGATCAATTTTTTATTGCGTGCTGCCGCAGCTTGTTTCTGCGCTTTGATCTGTTCCTGATGTTCTCGTTTCTGTTTATTCATTTTTTATGCATCTGTTGTTGTTGAGCCGACTGGCATTGATAGCGCACTAGAATAAACTTCAATCTGTTCAATTTCAATCCAATCGCGGTTTCCCACATCATGCCGACTTATGCTGACGAAAGAAATCAACCGCCCACTTTGATAATACCGCGCCATCTTCACACGCACCTGCCTGCTTCAGACGTTGCAGGGCAGGGGTGGCACGATCTTCCGGAATAACTGTTAATTTGCGTAATTCAAGCAAATCAGTTTCATAATCAATGGAAAATTCCGGATGCCCCTGGAAAGTGATGATTGAATCACCATACAACAGTGCGGCGTATTCACAGAATTCCGAACTGGCTACTACGCTACTATCTTCCGGCAACTGACTGATCTGATCCTGATGCATGGCGTTCAGCGTAAAACCGCCGCTGTCCGTTTGCATCCAGTCCGGCGCTTGTGGTGTGAGGGTGTAATCATGCAGCCCCACACCCCAGCCTTTAGGCGATTTTTCGACTTTACCGCCCAGTGCTTCAGCAATTAACTGGTGACCAAAACAAATACCCACCATCGGCAATCCGGCGGCATGAATTTCTCGCACTAGCTCCTGCAAAGTCAGCATCCACGGCAGGTTCTCATACACACCGTATTTGGAGCCGGTAATCATCCAGCCATCACATGCCTGTGCTGATGCCGGAAAATTGCCATCTAATACTGTATAAATTTCAAACTCAAAGCCTTCGCTAGCTGTGCGGGTGATGAAATTTTTCAGCATATTGCCGTAGCTGGCATAACTATCGAGTTCTTTGGGCGGGACGCCGGTTTCCAGAATACCGATTTTCATAGTGTGTCTCCTTGCTCAGTGCGTATGCGGGTTTGATGGTGGTTTACCAGTAGGTCTGGTGTTCAACGCTGGTGACATGTGTGGCTAATTTCATGTGTTCCTGACGTTTTAAGGCGGTAAATACTTGCACAAACTGCTGACCTAATAAATTTTTCATTAACGCGCTGCTTTCAAAAGCATCAATCGCATCCGGCCACTGCGTTGGTAGTGCTGGCCCCGGATCATCGGCGGAATATGCATCACCTGCCATCGCTGCCAGTGGTGTCATTTGTTGCTCAATGCCCTGTAGTGCTGCTGCTAGTACCACTGCAATCACCAGATAAGGGTTAGAATCTGCCCCTGCCACGCGGTGTTCAATACGACGGGCGACATTCGGACTGTCGGGAACACGAACAGATACCGTGCGGTTTTCATAACCCCAGTTAGCTGAAACCGGTGCATGAGAACCGGGCAATAAACGCCGGTAGGAATTTAAGTTAGGTGCAAATATCAGCATGGATTCCGGCATGGCCTGTAATAATCCGGCAATAGCGTGTTGTAGTTTATCGCTGCCTTCGTCAGAGCCATTATTGAAAATATTATCGCCCTGTTGATCCAATACACTGAAATGCAGGTGCATACCATTGCCGCTGCGTTCACCAAATGGTTTAGCCATAAACGTGGCGGAATGTTTGTGTTTACGAGCGACACCTTTAATCAGTCGCTTGAACATAATCGCATGGTCAGCGGCTAATAATGGATCAGCCACATGATTCAGGTTGATTTCAAACTGCCCGTGGCCGAGTTCGGAAGTGATAGCATCCGCCGGAATATTTTGTACCTGACAACAATAACGAATGTCTTCCAGTAGCTCGCGTTGTTCGTCAATTTGTTCGATAGAATAAGCATCCGGGCGTTCAAATTGTGACAGTTCCATGCGTGGCAGGTCATTTTCAAACGCCGATTCCGGAAGTAAGTAAAATTCCATTTCACTGGCTACTACCGGGGTGAGTCCGTGTGCTGCGTAACGTTCTGTGACGGTTTTTAGTATCTGGCGTGGATCAATATCAAAAGGTGTGCCATCCGGGTTCTGCATCATCGCATGGAGTTGGGAATGATCACCTTCCAGCCACGGTACAGGAACTGCCTGATCAGTGATAGGCAAACAAATCCCGTCATTGTCACCGGTTTCAAATACCAGCCCGTTGTCAATCACATCATCGCCCCAGGTATCGACCCCGATGGCTGAGCGAGGCATTTTAAAACCTTCTTTTAATATCTTCTCGGACTGAGTGCCGGGGATACGTTTACCGCGTAACTGCCCGTTAAGGTCAGCGATGAAAGTATCTAGTTCTGCAGGTTGGTATGCTGGCATCCTGTTTAATCCGATAATTTGTGATCACAAAATTCTAATCCAGCTGTGGACGGGTAGCAAGGAGAGAAATGATAACGGCCAAATGATTTTTCTATGGGTTTACTTTGAGGAATTTGCCCTATAATACGCTCTATGAAAATCTATACACTCCCCTTATTATTTTATATCGCCAGCATGATGCTGAGTTCTCCGGTCAGCGCACGGGAACGCATTTACCTGATGGCAGGCCAATCCAATATGATGGGGCTGGCACACACCTATAATTTACCCGCCAGCTATAAATCAACACCACCGAATGTGTCGTTCGTTTATAAGGGCAGCGCCCGCCCGCTGGCCAGGGGCAAACACATCGGCCCGGAAGTCAGTTTTGCGCACGCGGTCGCTAGAGCTTTTCCGCATGACCAGCACACTATCGTCAAATTCGCTGCCACCGGTAGCCATATCCGCGAGTGGTTCCCTGGCGAGACCTTTTATATAGGCATGATGCGCCAATTGGGGATTTTTGTACCGCAAGAAAAACCGCAGATTGATGCCATTATCTGGATGCAGGGTGAGGGGGATGCATTTAACCGCGAACGCGCCAATCAGTACGCACATAACCTGACCTATTTTATCAAGGTGCTACGCAGAGAGTTAGATGCACCCATGACCCCATTTATTATGGGCGTGATTGATCCGATAGGGCGTGACTTTCCGGAAGTGAGCCTAGTGCAGGAAAACCAGCGTAGGGTGAACGCGACTGTGCCTAATACGCATCTTATTCCGGCGGAGGGTGTCAGCAAAATTTATGACAATATTCATTTTAATGCGCTGGGGCAGGTGGAAATGGGTAAGCGGTTTGCGCGGAAGTATATTGAGTTGGTTGGGGGGCGGTAGCTGATTGTTAGGCAAGCTTATGCGAGCGGCTGAACCGTGAAGTGTTTCAGGAACATATTCAGTGTAATGATTTCAACTTTCTGGAACATATCATCAGGGATAGCAGTAGTTAGACTATTCTTCATGTAATCAAGAAACCTGTAAATCTCAATATCGCTGCTGCTCAGGTGTTGGTTGAGCGGTGCGTATACAATCAGAAATTTGCAGCCAGTCGATAGCTGCGGTACATCACAGAGTTGCTTTTGCGCGTGTGAAAAAATCTGACAGGTTTGGAGATATTTGTCTCTAGCTTCCGAACTAACATCACTGCGTAATTTCTTTGTTATCTCGCGTTTTAGTGATTTGGGCAGATCAGAAGATTCTTTGATCGTGTCGATTTTGGTGAGCATGGCATCAATTTGTCGCCCTATGTCCGTAAATTCCAGAAAGTAATAACCGGTTTTAGTCTGTATCAGAAAATCGACCGATTTCAGCTCTCGCCTTCCACAATGCTGCTTCAATCCCCAGTCTTCGTCGAGTCTTACGCCACGCAAGTGCTCAGGCAAGGGTTCGATGCCACTAAATTCGTGATCCAGTGGTTCACAAAATTCATTGATTGACCACATGGATTAAGCCCCCAAGCTATCTACAAACATCTCAAAAAATGGTCTGCCTAAGTCTTCTTTGATAGCTGCCAATCGTTTGTAATTATTGTCGGACTCGTCAACTGAGTTGCCTTCCTTGGTTAATTGATTGATGCCAAAATGTGCTTGTGGATCAATGGAATCATCGGTGTCCATGATATTTTCAATGGTTTTCATGATGTCTATGCTGTGACTGGCGATGACTACGTTGACGCCACGTTTTGATAGTTCATGGAGTACTTGGATCAGCACAACCTGCCATGATGGATGTAAGTGTACTTCAGGTTCATCGATGAACAGGAAAGTACCTGGCAGGATCGCGCCACGCTTTAAGAGCAGGGCAATCATGCCGAGATTGGTGACACCTAATGCGGTAAGGTTTAGACCGACGGAGGCATTGCTATCTTTGTCGTTGAACTGGATGTTACCGTCACTGAACGATAGGTTACCGTTGATGGCGTTTTCTATAGTACGAACCACATCACTGAACTCATTGGTCTTTACCTGTACTTCCAGTAATTCCATCAGGTCGAAAAAGTATTTGGGGACTTGGCTGACAAGTTGGTTTTCTTCTAAGTTTCTTTTTCTAGCAGTGTCGTGTAGGTCTTCTTTAGAGTTCTCAAGTGCACCTGCTATTTTCCAATAAACCGGAGATTCTAGATAGATGGGAGGGTGTACATTCAGGTTGTTGATATTTCTGATGCTAGAGTTGTCAATATCAATTTCACTACCGTTAATGAAAACCTCTCCTACAGAGGCTGAGTGTATTTTAGTTGATTTTGCTCCAAAGCTGATCAATTCTTCTAAAGAAGAAACCATGAAGTTATCTGCAATGCAGACAGTTATTTTATCTGAAATCACTTTATTGATTTTTTCTTCAGGAGCAGAAATAAAAGCGATTAATTCTTTGATGTTATCTTTAATCGAAGTATTTATAGAGCTTATTGATTGACCAAAAATATCAGCAAAAATACCTTCCGTAAGAAAATTGCTCTCATTATTTGAATTTTTAGTTTCTTCGAGCTTTAGAGTAGCCAGTGTTTCCCTGATTTCATCTAAGATTTCAAGTATTTCTAGTTTATTAATTTTTTTTTGATTTAAGCTAGCTATGTGAGTGAGCCTCAGTGATTTTTGCGCAAGTTCGTCTAGCGTACCCGCTCCGTAGTCTGTAAAGCTATTACATAATAGGTCAATATCTTTAGCAACATAGTTAATTAAATTAGAGATTATTGTGCGGATATCGGGGACACTTGATGATACGAATAAACCATAAAGTAATTTAGTAATGAAACTTTTCCCAGACCCATTGCACCCTGCAATCACCGTAAACGGACGAAGCTTGATAGTCGCCTGATTGATCTTCCCCAAATTCTGAAATTCTATGTTCAGATTGAGAGAGTTATTGGTGTCTTTGCTCATTGACTGCTTCCCTTTAGGGGTTTGTTTTGTTCCATCATCTTAGTTGTCTGGTGAAGATGGAAGATATTACCGGTGCGTTCGTACAGGTTGAGCTGGTAATCTTAACTGGTATCAGGGTGCTTTGTAATAGATTTGGTGACGCAGCGTTTGAAATTTAGTCACCACCACCGCCATCACACCCCGAACCACCACTGTCCCCATGACATGATCCGGAACCGGAGTCAGAACCCAGGTCGAAGGAAATCCACATGCCATGGTTTGCACCGTTGTATATCAAAGCGGCGATAACAATCGGAATAATGGCAAGATAAGAGCCTGTGTCAATGAATATCCAGGCACCTAATGCTGCGAGAGTGAATGCGATCAATTTTTGCAAAATACTGTCTCCAAGGCTGGTTCGCTCAGATAATCTTCTGAGCCGTATCGGGGGCGGTTGTGGAGAACAACGTAGCTTATTTACGGTGCGGAAACTATTTTGGCTGATGGTTGGTTTCAGGTGCTTTCAAACACCAAATTCCCCATCACGTAAGTAGCTGACACCGCCCGGTCATCCCCCAGCATCATCAATGCAAACAATTTCTCATGCAGTGTCCTAGCATGCTGCATCCGCCGCTCAATCAATGGTGTGCCTTTAAAATTCAGCACCACAAAATCTGCCTCCTTATCCGCTTCAAAATTCCCGATTTTATCATCGAGATAAAGCGCCTTAGCTCCGCTCAATGTCGCCAGATAAAGCGCCTGAAATGCTGATAACTTTTTACCCCGTAGCTGAGTGACTTTATAAGCCTCACCACCGGTTTTGAGTATATTAAAACTGGTGCCCGCACCCACATCCGTCCCCATACCCACCCTAACGCCATGCTCACGAAAGCCTTCCAGATCAAACAGCCCACTCCCCAGAAACAAATTAGAGCTAGGACAAAAAGCCGCCGCAGAACCGGTTTCAGCCATACACTGCTTATCCTGTTCATCGATGTGTATGCAGTGCGCAAGTACTGAGCGGGGGCGCAACAGACGGTGCCGGTGATAGATATCCAGATAACTACGACTTTCCGGAAACAACTCACCCGCCCATTCAACTTCACCCAAATTTTCCGCCACATGCGTGTGCATATAAACATCGGGGTGCTCATCCAATAACTGCGCCGCCTTATCCAGTTGTTCGGGGCTGGAGGTGGGGGCGAAGCGTGG
>CALHAO010000065.1 GCA_937931765.1 uncultured Thiotrichaceae bacterium | reverse complement strand
CTGTACAGGCTGAAGGCCAGAAAGTAGTGTGGTCTTGTGACCCGATGCATGGCAACACACAAAGTACTGCCGGTGGCCTGAAAACGCGCCCTTTCGATAATATTATGACTGAAGTCCGGCAATTTTTTGCAGTGCATAAGGCTGAAGGCAGTCATGCCGGTGGTGTGCATCTGGAAATGACAGGCCGTAATGTGACGGAATGTGTAGGTGGCGCTGAGCAATTGAGTGAACAGGCTTTGCAGCGTCAGTATGAAACCCAGTGTGATCCACGTCTGAATGCCAGTCAGAGTCTTGAGCTGGCGTTTCTGGTGGCTGAAATGCTGAAGGAAAGACGGGTTTGACTATATGGCTGTAGCGGGCTTCGGCTCTGCTCAGCCCTCGGGCAGGCACCTAAACCGTGCCCTGAGCGGAGCCGAAGGGTAACCTTAGCCTGAAGGCTCCGGTCGTTTCCCGCACAATTAAATCCGTTGCCAACTCAATCCGTTTCACCTCATTGGTTCCGGCTGTAATCTGCTCTATCAGGTAATCGGCAGTATGCGCCCCCATGCGCCGTGAGGGTGAGTTCATGGTGGTCAGGCTGGGGTGCAATACCTGAACAATTTCCATATTATCAAAGCCGGTCACTGATATATCACCAGGCACACTCAAACCCGCTTCATGGCAGGCGCATAACGCCCCCAATGCCAGTATGTCATTACCACAAATCACGGCGCTGATGTCAGGGTGTCGGCGGATTAAATCATGCATCGCCAATCGTCCTTGCTCACCTGAATAGCGGCATTCAACAATCCGCTTATCATCCAGCTGCATGCCCTGTTCCTGTAAATAATCACGTACTCCCTGCAAGCGCTGGCGGGCGCGGTCATTGCTTAAGCGGATACCTGAAATATTACCGATTTCTTTATGACCCAATGTCACCAAATGTTCAGCCAACTTACGTCCGGCGGCAATATTATCTAAACCAATACAACTGTATTTGGAAGTAGGGTTGTAAGTCCATAAATTGACATAAGGAATCTGCTGTTTTTCAATCGATTCAAAAACAGCCGGATGATGATCTTCCCCCACCAATACCAAGCCATCAATACCACGCCCCAATAAGGTTTGTACTTCATGCAATTCTACATCAGGCGAGAAATCGCTTTGCGCTAGTAATAATGTATAGCCATGTTTACTTAAACCCCGCTGCAGGTATTGAATCGCCTCAGAAAAAATGGCGTTATCAATAGTGGGGACAACAGCCCCAATCGTTCTCGTGCGGCGGGAAGCTAAAGCACGGGCTGCGCCGTGAGGAACATAACCCAGTGTTTCAATGGCGGCATGAATTTTCTGCTGCACATCTTCGCGCACTTTTTCAGGCTGATTAAGGCAGCGTGATACCGTGGCTGTTGAGACGCCAGCGGCATGAGCAACATCCTGTAAGGTAGGTTTTTTGGACTTCATATGCTCTCAGGTAGTTTTCTCATAAGCACAGTAATATTTTTCCATTAGTAGTGTCAATGTTCCCCGTAGAAGTCGAAGACTTCTATGCTTGGTAGTGAATCACAGAGGTAAGTTTCCCCGTAGAAGTCGAAGACTTCTATGCTTGGTAGTGAGTCACAGAGGTAATACACGTTACCGGATTGACAAGCGTCTTTTGCCAACCTACTATGTAAGCGCTTACATACTGTGCTTCTGTCATTATTTTTTATGGAGTTAGACAAATTCTATGGCTATTCATTATTTCAAAAAAGCGACAAAAAATGCCACAACTGGTGAAGACAATACACGCCAGATTGTTTCAACCATGTTGGCTGAAATCGAGGCAGGAAAAGAAGAACGTTGCGCTGAGTATGCTAAAGAATTAGATGGCTACGAAGGTAATATCGTCGTCACCGAAGAAGAAATTGCCGCTGCGGGCGAGCAACTTTCTCAGCAGGTTAAAGATGATATTCGTTTTGCTTATGATCGTGTTTATGGTTTTGCGGTTAAGCAGCGCGAGGCACTGACTGACTTTGAAGTTGAATTATCACCGGGCTTATGGGCAGGCCAACGCCAGATTCCTATGCAGGTGGCAGGTTGTTATGTGCCTGGCGGACGTTATGCGCACGTTGCCTCGGCCATCATGTCGGTAGCCACAGCGAAAGCAGCCGGTGTTGACCATGTTATTGCCTGTTCACCACCTAAAGTGGGGCAGGGTGTACATCCTGGTATCTTATATACCGCTAACCTGTGTGGTGCCGATACTATTCTGGCGCTGGGCGGTGTTCAGGGTATTGCTGCCATGGCCTTTGGTTTATATACCGGCAAACCAGCAGATATTCTGGCCGGGCCGGGTAACCGCTTCGTAGCAGAAGCCAAGCGCATGCTTTATGGCCGTGTGGGTATTGATATGTTTGCGGGGCCGACTGAAATTGGGATTCTTGCTGACAAAAATGCTGACCCGCATCTTATCGCCAGTGATTTGGCAGGTCAGGCTGAGCACGGCCCGGATTCACCGGCTTGGTTATTCACCACCGACAAAGGAGTGGCCGAGAAAGTTAGCGAACTAATGCCACAGTACATTGAAAAATTACCGGATATTGCGCGTGCGGCAGCCAGTGTTGCCTGGCGTGACTATGGCGAAATTATCATCTGTGATACTGATGAGGAAGCTGCTGTAGTGAGTGATGAGTATGCATCGGAACATCTGGAAGTGCATTGTGACAATCTGGATTGGTGGGTAAACCGTTTGCGTAACTATGGCTCCCTGTTTGTCGGTGAAGAAACAACGGTAACGTTTGGTGATAAGTGCTCAGGTACTAATCATATCCTGCCTACCAAAGGTGCGGCGCGTTATACCGGCGGCTTGTCGGCTGGCAAGTTTGTTAAAACAGTAACTACTCAGCGGATGACCCGTGAAGCTAACCGTGAAGTAGCTGCAGCAGCAGCACGTATCTCGCGTTTGGAAGGTATGGAAGGTCATGCGCGTAGTGGTGATGACCGTCTGTTTAAGTACTTCCCTGGTGAAGAATTTAACCTGAAGGCAGACTAAATGGATCAGGATCAAATGAATCTGTTTGATCTGACCGGAAAAGTAGCGCTGATTACCGGCGCTACTTCCGGTATTGGTTCACAGCAAGCGCGGGCTTTTTCCAAAGCAGGTGCCAGGGTTATTGTGGTAGGCAGGCGGCAGGAGCGACTGGAAGCGTTATGTGCTGCGCTGAATCAAACCAGCCACTGCGCGGATTTTATTACGGCTGACCTGGCAGATGAAAATAGCTGGCAGATAGTTATCGATAAGGGCTTGTCCTTTCATCATCAGGTCGACATCTTATGTAATACTGCCGGTGTTAATCTGCGCGAACACGCCGACAAAGTGAGTTTGGCTAGCTGGGATACCACTCTGAATCTGAACCTTAAAGCACCGTTTTTTCTGGCACAAAAATTAGTGCCTAATATGCGGAAACGGCAGTGGGGAAAGATTATTAATGTCGCCTCCCTGCAATCTGAGCGTGCGTTCGCCAATGGCATCGCCTACGGTGCATCTAAAGGTGGTGTCACACAATTGACACGGGCGATGGCTGAAGCCTGGTCGGTGGATGGTATTTCCTGTAACGCGATTGCGCCGGGGTTTTTCCCCACCGAATTAACGCAACCGGTGTTTGATCAGCCTGAGTTAGCTGACAAGCTGGCGAAGCAAACCGCTATCGGGCGTAATGGCAACTTAAATGATCTGGATGGCACCTGTATATTTCTGGCCAGCCATGCTTCGGATTATGTCACCGGTCAGGTGATTTACATTGACGGAGGATTCACAGCAAAATGAAAGCACTGGTTTATACAGACACACAAGAAATGACTTATCGGGATGAGCCTTTACCCGCTCCCCGTGAAGGTGATGTGGTCATGCAAGTGGCGGCTGCCGCTATTTGCGGTTCTGATATGCACGCTTATCATGGGCATGATGAACGCCGTGTGCCGCCGCTGATTCTTGGCCATGAAGTTTCAGGAACCATACTTGATGGTAAGTATGCTGGGCAACATATGGTGATTAACCCGCTGATGACTTGTGGTACTTGTCATCCTTGCCTGAGTGGCCGCAGTAATCTGTGTGCTGAGCGTGAACTGATCGGAATGTATTTACAGGGTGCGTTGGCAGAACAAGTGGCGATTTCTGAAAAGAACGTCCTGCCCATTCCCGAGGATATGGACCCGGTGCATGCTGCGCTGACCGAGCCAACGGCGACAGCTCTCCATGCGGTGGTATTAGTCGAGCGCATTGCTTACAGGCCTTTGTCAGAACTACGTTGTCTGGTCTTAGGTGGTGGTGCGATTGGTTTGCTGGTCGCACTCACGCTAAAAGCCAAAGGTTGTTCTCGCGTTGATTTGGCTGAAACTAATGCCTTGCGGCGTTATAGTATTGAAACTCAACATTGTTGTGCCAATGTATTTGATCCAATAGCAGAAACTGCACCACATCAGGGCGAATATGATGTTGTTTTTGACTGTGTGGGTTCTTCTATTACCCGCAAAAGTGCCAGTGCTGCAGTCGCGCCCGGTGGGATTATCTCTCATGTTGGTTTGCAAAATAGTGGCGATGGCTTCGACAGTCGCAAGATCACTTTGCAGGAAATCACCGTGCTGGGTAATTATTGTTACACGCCCATCGATATGAAAGCCTCTATTGATATGTTGTATAACCAGCAGCTCGGTAATCTGGATTGGGTAGAGGTGCGTCCTCTGTCGGCTGGCGGACAGGCTTTTGATGATTTGCATCATGGGCGGGTCGCTGCTGCTAAAATAGTTTTGCAACCTGATTAATGTGCTTTCTGCACAAAGGAATAACCTGTTAAATCATGGTCGATAGCTTAAAAAGAAAGTCTGCTTGTATCGCCGACTTAAAAAAGCGCACGCGCCGGAATATCCCGGGATTTGCTTTTGATTACCTGGAAGCAGGCTGTAATCAGGAGGTGGCGCTGCGCGCTAATCGCAGTGCGCTGGATGCGATACAGCTACGCGCTGATTATCTCGCTCCTTACCAGAAACCTGATTTAAGCACCGAATTATTCAGCAAAACTTACAACGCCCCCTTTGGCATAGCCCCATTAGGGTTGACCGGTATTATCTGGCCGGGCGCTTCATTGATGCATGCCCGAGCCGCGAAAAAAGCTAATATCCCGTTTGTTTTAAGTACTTTGTCGACCAGTTCGATAGAGGAGGCGGCAGCTTGTGCGGAAGATAACTTCTGGTTTCAACTCTACCCACCATCGGATGAACATATTCGCGATGATTTGATGAAACGTGCTGAAGCGGTAGGTTGTCAAAATCTGGTGGTGACCATTGATGTGGCTGCGCCGGGCCAGCGGCCACGTGACATACGCAATGGCCTATCAGTTCCGCCAAAAATTACCGCTAAAAATATCATTCAAAGTGCGATGAGGCCTTTTTGGGGAATTGCTACCCTACAA
>CALHAO010000064.1 GCA_937931765.1 uncultured Thiotrichaceae bacterium | reverse complement strand
AAATAAATCTGGCCACGGGTATTGTAATGAATGTTATCCGCCGCCTTAGTGAGATCGTCAGTATTCACCCAGCGTGTGTTAGCTATTTGTCGGGTGGTTTGTACTTGGGTATTGCGGATCGTATTCACGGCTGGAAATTGTGCAATGGGCGGATTAATGCGCCCGAGGATAAAAGAGGCATTCGGGCTTTGGTATTCCCGGCGCATGTCAAAAATCAGATTGCGCAAATTACCAGCGTAGGCATTAGCCGCCTGTGGGTAGCGTGCATCGCGCTCACCTTGCATCCAGATAAAACCAGTGACTTTATTGCCGTTCTGTAAGACGCGGCTGATTTCCACCTGACGTTTTAATAGCGCATATAAGCTATTTTGAATACGGCTGCCCGCCATCCGGAATGAGATCCGGGGGTTCCATACCCGCGCCCAGTCATAAATGGATGTGCCGCCCACCGCCAGTTTGACGATATTGATACGCCGGTTCGGGTACCACGCCGCAATGAACTTGGCAAACGCGACTTCCGGGCCGATGGAGCCGTTACGTTGACGTGAGAAGTCAGATAACTGCCCGTATTGATAGAAGTTGACCTGACGGGGTTTAACTTTCAGCCATCCTGGCAACTCGCGAAACTTGCTTTCTGTCCAGCCAGCCATATTTGACTGACCGGCCAGAATAAACGTCATATCTCCTTGCATTACATTATTCCTATTTCAGTACGTTCTAATACTAAGTATAGGTCATATATGCGCCATGTAACCTTGGTAATATTCACGTTTATCGTGTGACATATGCCAGAGGTCTGCATATGCTTTAGCGGAAACTGATAATGCTAATACCAGATTTGCCACTGGCTACCAGTGCTGTTTTTTGGTCAGGTAACAGTGCGACATCTTCAGCCGTACCATGCGTTTTAATCTTGCCCAGGTTCACTGGTTTGTGAGGCTGAGCCACATTGATCGTCTGCACGCCGTTAAACAGGTCGGAAACAAACGCAGTGCGGTTATCTGCTGACAAAGTGACCGCAAAAGCATTTTGTGTATTAGCCTGTCCGATCATGCGTGGAAATTGTGGCTGACTAATATCAAAGATTTGTAAACCACCGGTATTATTCGCGGAAAATAAGCGACGCCCGTCGTTAGATAAAGCCAGTCCCTGCGCATGTCCGCGTGTTTTTGCTTTCACGATGGATTGTGGGCTGAACGGTGTGCTGACATTAACGATATGAATGCCACTGGCTTGTTCCGCGATATACAAAGTTTGTCCGTTTGATGACAACAGAACACTGGCGGCGCTGGCTTGTGTTGGAATGGTGGCGATAATCTTTGGCTGTGTTGAATTACTGACATCAACGACCACCACGCCATTGGTGTTATCAGCGATATACGCGACTTTGCTATCCGGCGAGATAGCTACGTCGAAGGCAAAAGACGGTGTATCCAGTCGTCCGAGTAATTTCAATTCGCCATTGCCGGATAAAGCCAGAATATCCAGACCACCTGCGCCATTGGCGACATAAATCCGTTGGCCGCTGCGTGATATAGCGATGGATTCGGCCTGGCTTGAAAAGCGTGCGGTGCTGACAATGCGTGGTTTGTCCGGTTGTCCGAAATCAGCCAGCATGACACCTTCACCTGCTGAGGCTACGAGCATAATATTGCCGTTTAATGGCGTGATGCTGTGGACTTCGCCGGATGTCGGGAAGTGGGTGGTTTTAGCGGCCTGTTGATACGAGGCGGCTTGAGTCAGGCTGCTGAACAGCAGTAACCCGATAAATGATAAGTGGAGGAATAAATTCCTGCTGCTGATGCTTTTTTTCGTATGCATGGATTGATCCATGATTGCTTACCCCGATTGCCCGATGAATTTTGGTAGACAGTATTTTTGGAAAAAAGTTTGGCTGACCGGTTGAGTGTAGGTTGATTTCAGATAATAGGCGATGAAAGGATAACTCCGGCCTCATTTAACTGAGGCCGGAGTGGATAACTGTGTGTTTTTAGCGCTTACAGGCGTTCAAAAACAACAGCTATACCCTGACCACCACCAATACACATGGTGACTAGCGCATGTTTGCCGCCAACGCGCTCTAATTCATAGAGTGCTTTAGTGGCGATGAATGCGCCGGAACAACCTACCGGATGGCCCAGTGCAATTGCACCACCATTCGGGTTAGTTTTTTCCATATCCAGCTCCAGACCACGCGCTACCGCAATAGCTTGTGCTGCGAAGGCTTCATTGGATTCGATAACATCCATCTGATCCAGTGACATACCCGCTTTTTTCAAAGCTAGCTTGGTAGCTGGGATAGGGCCTTCACCCATGATCTCATTCGACACACCTGCGACGGCATAAGACACGATACGTGCGATAGGCTTTTGGCCAGCTTGTGCTGCCATATCGGCTGAAGCCAATACCATAAACGCTGCACCATCATTAATACCGGAAGCGTTACCAGCGGTGACTGTGCCATCTTTCTTGAAAGCCGGACGCATTTTGCCCAGTGATTCCATAGTAGTCGCGGCACGTACATGCTCGTCTGTATCAAAAATCACTTCGCCCTTACGGGTTTTCATCACAATCGGGGTGATCTGTGACTTAAAACGACCTTCCTCAACTGCACGTGCTGCACGACGATGAGACTCAACGGCTAACTCATCCTGCTGTTCACGGGTAATGCCCCATTTCTCAGCCAGATTCTCAGCAGTGATACCCATGTGGCCAGCACCAAACGGATCATTCAGCGTGGAAACCATGCTATCGATCATCATCGAGTCGCCCATCCGTGCGCCGGAACGCATAGCCGGAGACAAGTAAGCACCACGTGACATGACTTCAACACCACCACCCACACCATAATCACAGTCATTCAGCATGATTGATTGTGCGGTGCTAACGATAGCCTGTAAGCCTGAACTACACAGACGGTTGACTGACATAGCTACCGATTCCATCGGCAGACCTGCCTGAATCGATGCAACACGTGCCACGTAAGGGAAACGTGATTCTGTTGGAATACAGTTACCTACAGTGACATAATTGATTTCATTCGGATCAACTGTTGATTGATCTACTGCTGCTTTCATGACCTGTCCAGCCAGTTCCGCAGGTTCTATCCCACTCAGTGATCCAGCGAATCCACCCACAGCGGAACGGGTTGCACTTAAAACGACAACATCGCGACTCATTATATTATAACTCCTTCTAGCTAATAATTACTCCAATCCTCTGTGTAGAGAATAACGGAAACAAGAAGGATTTTCAGCGGCAAATGTGAGTTTATTCTGATTCAGTGTCTTCGTAACAAGCTGGCTGGAATCTGGGTGAGCAAATGGCGAGGAAAATCAGGTCATCTGTGCCGGTGTTCTTAATGCGTTGAGGTTGCATGGACGGAATGATGATCACACTGCCCGCGGTGACAGTTTCGGCGGATAAATCACCGACTTCGACTAAGCCGGTGCCTTGTAGAATTATGTAGCGTTCGGTGATGCCATTGAGTCGATGCCAGCGGGTGGTTTTTCCGGGTTCGACACGAGCGCGGGCGATGGATGCTTCGTCGTCATCCGGACTGTTGCTGAGTTCGAGAATGTGGCAGCCTTCGTGGAAATAGTATTCCTGCGATTCGGGTGTGTTGAGGATGACTGGTTTTTTCACAGTAACTCCCGAATATCCAGTGAGTCGCGAGAAAACTTATCATCTACGAGATTAACTGCCTTCACCAAAATATCATCTGCTTCCAGTGGCCCGAGATAATTGCATAAACCGGCATAAATGCTATGGACAGCCTTTCTCATACTCGTATTGTCCATATCTGCATGTTCAAAATAGTCGATATTTGTTTGCATTAACCAGTTGTAAAAAGGTTGTGCGACTGTTTTGGGGACGGCTTTAGTTAAGTCTTTGCGGTGGTGAAGTAGCATTTTTTTGCGCTTCTCCGCAGGCAATGCTTTCATCAGTTTTATAACAAACATTGAGAAAATCAGCCACCTTTCATCGCGTACTGTCTCCGGCTCAGTCACTGGACTATGCTGCCGGACTGACTGACTGGATGCAACTACAGGATCATGCTGATGAGTTGGCGGGGTTGGTTGAACTAACTTATTCTGTATGACTCCGTTTTGTGTGGCATCGGCAGCCGGTGTTGATGTTTCACCTGAGTCCGGAGTGTCTGCCAGATCATAATCAGGAAATTCATAGAGTTCTGTTGTTGACTCATCAAAATTTTCGCAGGCATCCAGTACTTCCATCAAAGCGGGCAAAAGGCTTTTGTAAATGTGCTGACGGCTATGGGGTAAAGGTTGTCGGTTATAGAAAGCATCAACGAATGGCAACATTGACACATTTTTCATATGTATATAATGCTCACTCCATAAACGCAGGGCGTAAGCTAATGCATCAGGCGGTAAGTAAGTTTCTAATACCTGATGAACCGGTCGGGTGCGCGAGTCCAATAGCATGATTCTGTCCGTTTAATTAATTCGAAAGGTTGTTTTTTGAAATTCGGGATAACCAATCTCGTTATGTTCGGAGTAATCCAGTCCGCGTTGTTCATCCATGCTTGCAGAGCGTAGTCCAAGAATCATATCAAGCAGGTAGAAAACAACGAATGAGGTAAGTAATACCCAGGCAAATGCGGCCACAATACCAAAGACCTGGATCATGATTCGCTCAGGGTTAAACATGTCACCGCTATAAAATAATCCGGCTGCCAACGTGCCCCACAAACCAGCAATGCCATGTACCGAGATGGCATCAACAACATCATCAAGGCGCATTTTTAGAATAAGTTCGCGTGCAAAACTAAATATTATCCCACTAATCAGACCAGTCAGCATTGCTAACAACGGCTCAGTAGTTGCACAGCCCGCTGCAATCGCCACGAGGCCAGCCAGGCTACCATTGATGGTTGATGTTAATAATAGGGGCATTCTGCGTAAATAACTAATCAGAATGACACCCATAGCGCCTGCTGCACCTGATAAGCCGGTATTTAGCGCTATTTTACCAATTTCACCGTTCAAACCACCGGTACTACCTGCGTTAAACGCGAAGAAACCAAACCAGAAAATAAATCCACCCAGGGTGACCAGCATTAGATTATGGCCAGGTATTTCTCTGGGTTCGTGCGTTTCAGGATCAAACCGGCCCATTCTGGGGCCAACCACAATAATACCGGCTAAAGCCACCCATGCACCGACCGAATGCACGACTGTCGACCCGGCAAAATCAATAAATCCCAGGTTTTCCAACCAGCCATTTTCATTCCAGGCCCAGTGGGCATACAGCGGATAAATCAGGCCGGACACTACGACAGCGCTTAAGACATA
>CALHAO010000063.1 GCA_937931765.1 uncultured Thiotrichaceae bacterium | reverse complement strand
GGTTCCGGCCCGGAAGGTCTGGCGGCGATGCCGGAGTCGCGCCCGTTTGCCAATAGTGTATTGCTGCGGCCATTGCTGGGTTTGAGTCGTGCACAGTTAGCTGGCTATGCGGCGCATTATCAGCTGGATTGGATTGATGATCCGAGTAATGAATCACTGGTGTTTGACCGCAATTATCTGCGTCATGAAGTCCTGCCTAAATTGCGTGAGCGTTGGCCTGCGACTGATCGATTACTGGCGCGTGCTGCACTGTGGCAGGGTGAAGCCGTTGAGCTACAAAGTGAATTATTAGCAGCACAGCTGTTACAGGTGCATGGCTCTCAAGCCGGAACCTTGTCTGTTAGTGGTTTGTTGGCCTGTAGTGTTGTCATGCGCAAAGCCTTATTGCGTCAGTGGTTGAATCAGTCAGGTTTTACGAGTCCACCGCTGAAAAAGCTGCAACATATCCTGAGTGATGTGCTGCCCGCCAAGCCGGATGCGCAGCCTTGTGTTCAATGGCAAGGTGGTGAGGTCAGGCGTTATCGTGATGATGTGTATGTGATGTCGCCATTGTCTGAGCATGATCCGCAAGAGGTATTGGAGTGGACAGCGCCGTATGATGATTGTTTGATTGAGTCATTAGGGCTGGTGTTAGAGAAGACCGGTTTGGGTGATTTATTACCGAAGCTGACGTTATCAGGGCAACCGTTACAGATTCGTTTTCGGCAAGGCGGAGAGAAATTACAACGTGGCGGAATACACATCAGTCTGAAGCAGTTATTACAGGATCAGGCGATTCCGCCCTGGTTGCGTGAACGTATCCCGTTGGTTTATTTCGGTGAACAACTGATTCTGATTCCGGGGTTGTTTAAATTATCTATGGATGATTTGAGGAGGTAAATAAATCACAGTAAATCATGTGGAACAGGCATAGAGTGGAATTGTCCAATGCATTGGATTACCCCTTAACCTGGAGAACTACCATGACTAATAATACACATGAAAAAATTTCACGCCCAAGCATGAAAGTCTACGATTTTCACCGTAAATACCTTCAAACTCTTATTTTCGGCGTAATATTGACCGGTTTGAGTGCCGGGCTGATGGCTGCTCCAAGCTATGACAGTACTTATACTTCCATCAAGCCTGATGATTGTACTTTCTCCCGGCATGTCGGAAACATTGAGATAGGTTATATTGCAGGCAGTGAGCAACGCTGCCCGTCATTCCGTAAGATCGGTGTAACTACACATGAAGAGGATCTCCGGCAAAGCATTACCTTGCATATGAAGGGTGTTGATTACTCATTAGATTTTTGGACACATGTGACACCTCATTTCAGTATTTTAGGTAACCTGATTGAATGGCGGCATGAAAAAGGTAAACCTGATCAGCTAGCCGGGATGATTGTACGCCTGAATGCTTCGGAGCATGACGGCCCTGATAATCCTGAAAAAATCACATCCTACCTGGTGGTGAATAAAGTCACGCCACAGGCTGTTTGTGTGGTCGGTAAGATTGCGCCACAGGTACGTGAGAATCAGAATGTCAAAGCACGGGCAATGGCTGAGCAGGCTGCACGGTTACCTTGCTTGTAAGCGCCATGTAGCGCACACCCGCCAGCATGAATCACAGTAATCAAGTTTTAAAGTTTTTAAGCCGCCGAATTCCGGTAACTTTTAGTGCCGTATTAATGTAAAATAGGCATTTTTGCTTTGTTGTATTTATGACACAAAATGCTGATGTACCTTTGGATCAGGCGGCTATCTTTGCCGGGCTGCCTGCTGAACTGGCTGAGAGTATAGGCAGGATTCATGTCTTTGCTGAGCTGGCCTCGACCAATGAATGGTTATTGGAGCAGGGGGCTTGTGCTGATGTGTGTCTGGCTGAAAGACAAACAGCGGGTCGCGGTCGACGTGGCCGGATCTGGCAGTCGCCTGCTAATAAGAATATTTATTTCTCGCTGCGTTGGTGTTTTGATGCGGTGCCGGAGAACTATGGCAGCTTGAGTCTTCAGGTCGGTCTGGCGGTGGCTCGGGCCTTGCAGCAAGCAGGGTTAAGTGATCATGGTCTGAAGTGGCCGAATGATATTTATTATGAAGGCCGGAAGCTGGGCGGGATTTTGTTGCAAACTGCACAGCCGTTGCAGCAGGTAGTGATCGGTATCGGGTTGAATGTGAATATGCTCAGCAGTGATGTCGAGGGTATTGATCAGCCTTGGTGTAGTCTGGCGGATGTGTTGGGTCGGAGTGTTGATCGTAATCATCTGATCAGTCTGCTATTGCAGCAATTGATTCCAGCTTTACAGGCTTTTCCTGGTTTAAATCGGGCGCAATTTGCCCAGGACTGGCAGCAATGGGATATTCTACATCACCGTGAAATACAGGTGCATACCGGCGCTGAGGTGTTGTCCGGAACGTCATTAGGGATTGATGCGCAAGGACAGTTGGATGTGTTATTAAATAATGGCGTGCGTCAGGTTTTTTCTTCAGCGGATGTGTCAGTGCGATGGTGAGAGAGAACGGGGTTTTTAGGGCCTTATTGGTGGATGCCGGGAATACGCGGTTAAAATGGTCGTGGCTGCAGAATGGTCAGCGTTCCGAACAGCAGGCACGTGTCTATGCGGATGACCTGGATAAAATTACTGCAGCGCAGGCTATCCTTACGGAGCTATTGCACGATGCTGGCGCACGACGCATGATAGTAGTACATGTGCTTGGTGATGATTTCTCTCGTGGTGTGGAACAGCTTTGTCAGTTAACTAGCTGTCAGTTGTCATTAGTGTCCGGCACGACTGATACTTATGGTATAAAGCTGGCTTATCCGAACCCGGCGCATTTAGGTGCGGATCGTTTGGTGGGTTTAGCGGCTGCCCGGTCGTTAGCTGAGTACAATGCTGCGATTATTATTGATTGTGGGACAGCGGTGACGGTGGATGCGATTACTGCTGATAATGTGCATTTGGGTGGTTTAATCACTCCGGGTCTGGGCTTATTACAAGATTCCCTGTTCCAACGTACGCAGGCCAAACACATGGATAAATCATTAGTGGATAATCCACAAATTTTCACAGATAACACCGCCGCCGCCATCGGTTCGGGGTGTCTGTTTTCACTGGTGGGCACGATTGAAGGAATTTGTCAGCGTATGCAGGATAAGATGGCAGAGCAGCCGTTGAAGATTATTTGTGGTGGCGATGCTGTGCGTCTTCATGAGTGGCTGCGGGGTGATTTTATGCTACGACCGGCGGCGCTGATGGATGGTTTGCAAGCCATTGCGGAGTATGAGTGATGTGGTATTTATTACTGACGGCACTGGTGTTGGTGAATGTGTCGTTGTTTGTCGCCAATCTTATGCTTCCGGAGAATGGCACGAGTAGTGCATTGCCTGCTACCGAGCCGGGTATCCAGCCGCTTGAACTGGTCGATAGTGTGGTACCCGGTAGTTATAGTAGTGCTACGACGGGTGGTGACAGCAGTTGTTATACCATTGGGCCGTATATCACTGAACGGGCGTCACAGTTAGTCATGGGGCGTATCCGTAATTACGGCTTGGCGGTGCAGATGCGTAAATTACAGACGCTGGAAACACTGAATTACCTGGTTTATATCCCGGCGCAAGAGACACCGGAAGCCGCGCAGAAAATCGTGAAGGATATTGCTGAATTTGAGGTTAAACAGCACTTGATTATTGATGATGGCCCGTACAAAAATGCTATTTCGCTGGGTTTCTTCAATACCTTGGAAAAAGCCCAGCGGCATACTGAATATATCCGTTACCTGAGTTATGACGCGCGTTACGTTGAGCAGACGGAGGGGCGGCAGGTTTTTTGGCTGGATTACGATGAACCTTTTGGTAGCAATACACCTGTCATGGCCTGGAGTAAGGCTGTTGACCAAACATCTTCCTTACAATTGATTCCTCGCGCTTGTCGTTAGTGACGTATTTTGTGCGTATTTTTAAAGAGCCTTTATTATGAATTCAAACACATCCTTGAAAGCCCTGCTGATTGTTGCGCATGGTAGTCGTCGTCAGCTGTCCAATGAAGCGGTAGCACAAATTACTGCACAAGTGGCTGAGCAGGCCGGTGATGCTTTTCGTAGGGTAGATTGTGCTTTTCTGGAACTAGCCGAGCCTTCCATTGAAAGTGGTATTGATAACAGTGTGGCGGATGGTGCTGAAGAAGTCATTGTCATGCCGTATTTTTTGTCGCCGGGACGGCATGTGGCTGAGGATGTGCCGGAGATTGTCGCAAAAAAACAGCGGGAATACCCTGATGTCAGTATACGTTTGGGTACTTATCTGGGTGCAGCGCCGAGCATGGCAGGATTGATTTTGGATACGGTGAATGCAGGTTATTGTTTATGCGGGAAAAGTCAGAATGAGTGTATTCATCCGGTGTGTCTGGAGGGTTAAATCGGTACTTGTTAAGGCGGGGACGGCTCCAAAATATCGTGTAAAGCTTCAGCCTTGAACCAGAGGTTCAAGTGGGTGCTTCGCTAAAGTTCGTTAGGCTTACCGACTTGCAGTCATGCACACAGACCTAAAGTGTCGCTCCCGGGTGTATAAGTAGGCTCAAGGAAATTATCCACTCTATCACGGGAATCCCAGAACTCCGTCCCTGCGGAACAGTTTAATACATTTGATGCGCATAGTGAAGTACCGTTTATTCCATAGGCTTTGGCTGTAGTAAATAGAACGCAGAATCCTGTTTCATGCGGCCTGCATGATATTCGGCTTGTTCGCCGTTGCCAAAGAAAAAGTCGCCACGTAGCTCGCCACGTATAGCACCGCCGGTATCTTGTGCAAACACCAGTTTTTGCAGGGGAGATTCATCCGGATAGCGGGTGTCAACCCATACTGCCGAGCCTAGTGAAATACGTTTACGATCCACGGCGATACTGCGTTCAGCCACCAAGGGCACATTCAGTGAGCCACGCGGGCCTTCGTCGGCATTCTCCCGGAGATTGAAGAACACATAACTGGGGTTTTCGTTTAACAGTGCTTGTGCTTCATCGTCATTTTCGGCCAGCCAGTCTTTCAAGGTAAACAGGTTCATGTGTTTACGCTCAACTTTGCCGGATTCAATCAGTCGTTTGCCGATGGAGACATAAGGATGGCCGTTTTGGTTATCGTAGCCCACGCCGACTATTTGACCATCGGGTAATTGTACCCGGCCTGAGCCTTGTATCTGCAGGAAAAATACGTCATCACGGTTATCCACCCACAGTATTTCCTGACCCTTGAGTGGCTCTTCCTGGCTATCAATCTCAGCACGGTCATAAAACGGAATAACTTTGTTGCCCACCACACGACCGCGTACCCGCTTACCCTCTAATTCAGGGTATAAAGAGGACAGGTCAACAATCAACAATTCTTCCGGTGTTCTGTACAACGGGTATTTGTAGGTGTCGTCTTTTGTGAAACTACCGTGCAGCAGTGGCTCGTAGTAACCAGTAAAAAAGCCGGTGGCACGGCCATCTTCAGCAAATAATTGTTGTGGTGCAAAGTGTTTTTCAAAAAACTGTTTTGCCGTCTGATCATTCGGATTAACCAGCGTCGCTGCATCAGCGCAAATGGGCTTCCATACTTCTGACTTTTTGGGCATCACCCTGCAGTTATTTAACAGGGCAGGCCAGGCTTCACTGTGTTTGTCATCCTGCCAGCCCGGCAGTTGATTCCATGCCGGATTGGTGGGTGGCTGCTCAATAATCTCTTCCTTATCATCGCAGCCGGATAACATGCCAAGCAGAATAAAGGTGCAAAACGTAAGTTTGAATGTGTTAAACACAAATCACCACATCAGGTCGTCAGGAATCTGGAAGTCTGCATAAGGATCATCTTCCGCCGCCACCTCATTCTTACTGTCATTCAAAACAACCAGACAGCTTTCATCACGCTGCACAATTTTATCAATGACCTGGCGCGGAATTAGCTCATAACCTTCACCTGAGCGGACAATGGCAATAATGCCATCGGCTAATTGCTGCTGAAGTTTATCGGTGACATAAATGCTTTGAATTTTATTGCCATCCGCAAATTGATACGCCAGTTCGCCTCTGCTACGGTTGATGCGGTTCATGGTGATTAACTGGCGGATCTGGGCCTGAATAGCGACACGGTCGGCTTCTTCACGTTGTTGGCGATTTAGCTCACGTGAGCGTTCAGCCTGCTCTTGTTTAGCTTTCTCTGCGAGTTTGCGGGCCTTATCAGTTTCAGTCTCTTTTTGCTGGCCTTTGTTCTGTTGATAGTGCTGCTTGTTTTTTTTCTTTTTATTTGACTGAGCTTTTTTCTTGTCGACTAGCCCGGCCTTCAACAATTGATCCTGTAGAGACGTCATAATTTTTGTTCCTGTTACTGTGAAAGCTTGCGTTAGCAACTTTCATACTTGCGAGTGAAATTTCTTAATGTGTCTTACTTAAACGAGTGGCTAAATAGCTTACAATCCATTAAATAATGATTATAGGCAGCATGCTATACGTATTCAATTGGCAATGTTACTGTGAAAGTCGAAGACTTTCATGCTTGTGGTGAAATCTTTTCATGTGCGTGACTGTGAAAGTCGAAGACTTTCATGCTTGCGGAGCGTCATCGCTACATGGCCGGATATTTGTCGCGCTTGGTGAGCTAGCCTGAAATATGTTGCACCGCGAAAAAAACCGATGGTTTTGTCGACAATATAAGGGGTTGTCAGGTTGACAGATGGCCTTCTAACCGTATAATTGTCGACAATTATGTTTCAGAGCATACTACTTAGACAGTCGTTTTTAGGTAAAAAAGTGTTTTTTACTGTCAGTTTTGCTTCATAACTCAGGTCTGTTTTGCCCTCTCTGCAAAATCTAAGGCTGCAACCTGACAACAACATATATATCATTCAGAAGACTTTTATTTAAAAAGCGAAAGAAGTAAGCATGGGCGGGGTGCCTGATCTGATACGTGGTTTCTGCGTAACAGTCAGAGGCTGGCAGCTTACTGACCACCAAATACACTGATTAAGAGGATGTTTACAGGATGAGTAGCGAAATTTTAACACCGGTCTTACCTGAGTCGGTTGCCGACGGAACCATTGTTGCCTGGAATAAACAAGTCGGTGATAGCGTCAAGCAAGACGATATCCTGGTTGAAATCGAGACAGATAAAGTCGTACTGGAAGTGCCCGCTATGGAAGATGGTGTACTGACAGAAATCCTGGAAGATGAAGGCGCTGTTGTCACTAGTAGTCAGCTACTGGGTAAAATGGAAGCTGGTGCAGCGGCTGCTCCGGCACCTGCGGCTGAAGTGCCTGCTGAAACAGCTACTCCGGCAGCGGCAACAGCTGACGCTAAAAGTGGCCCTGCGGCACGCAAGGCAATGGCTGAAGGTGGTCTGAGTAAAGATGATGTTCAGGGCAGTGGTAAAGATGGTCGCATTCTGAAAGAAGACGTTCAGGCTGCTGCAAAACCTGCTTCTGCGCCTGCAGCGGCACCTAAGCCTGCTGCACCTGCGCCAGTTGTTAAAACTGGTGAAGGTGATCGCGGCGAGAATCGTGTGCCAATGACGCGTCTGCGTGCTCGTATTGCTGAACGTTTGATGGAAGCTAAGCAGTCTACTGCGATGCTGACGACGTTTAATGAAGTCGACATGAAGCCGTTGATGGATACCCGCAGCGAATATAAAGACCTGTTTGAAAAGACCCACGGCGCTCGTCTTGGTTTTATGTCTTTATTCGTTAAAGCAGCCAGTATCGCATTGCAGCGCTTCCCTGAAGTGAATGCCTCTATTGATGGTAGTGATATTGTTTATCACAACTACTCTGATATTGGTATCGCAGTATCTTCTGAGCGTGGTTTGGTGGTTCCGATTCTACGTAATACTGAAAACATGGGTTTGGCTGATGTTGAGTCAACGATTGTGGCTTA
>CALHAO010000062.1 GCA_937931765.1 uncultured Thiotrichaceae bacterium | reverse complement strand
GCCAGTTCGGTGGTTTCTGATAACGTGGCGGGTGGTCGTTTACTAGCTGAATTATTAGTAGCGGAAGGGCATCAGCAGATTGCTTTTATTGCTGGCCAGGAAAATTCCTCAACCAATGTTGAGCGTGAGCAAGGTTTTACTCAAGGACTGGCAACAGCGGGTTTAAGTGTGTGCAAACGTGCTGTCGGGCATTATACCTTTGAGGGGGCGACGATAGCGGCGCGTGAAGTCTTGACTGGCGGTGTTCCGGATGCGATTTTTGTGGCGAATGATCACATGGCCTTTGCGGTGATGGATGTCATTCGTGGCGAGTTTGGTTTGCGAATTCCTGAAGATATTGCGGTGGTGGGTTATGACAATGTGCCTGAGGCGGGTTGGCCGTCTTATAATCTGACCACTGTTGAGCAGCCTGTTGAGGAGATGATCAGAGCGACGGTCGATATTTTGTTGGAACAAATGGAACACAAAGAAGTGAGTCCGATTCAGAAAATCACGGAAGCGCGGTTAGTGCTTCGTGGTTCTACAAAAAATTCAATTCATATTACGTAGGTAAATAATAATGACTCCTGAGCAAAGAGCAGTTGTTGAAAAGGCGCACAAGCATTCCAGTGAGCGGGCTAAAGGTTATCGTGAGCAGGCGCTGAAGTTGTACCCCTGGATTTGCGGACGTTGTACCCGCGAATTTACGCATAAGAATTTGCGCGAACTGACGGTACATCATCGTAATCACGATCATGACTGTAACCCACAAGATGGTAGTAACTGGGAATTATTATGTTTGTATTGCCATGATTATGAGCACCAGAAATTACTGGAAGCCGAGCACGGTGGTTCTGCCGGGTTAGATGGCCCGGCGGATGCGACTTATAACCCGTTTGCGGATTTAAAAGCTAAGATGAATAAGAAAAACTGATCTTTCCATCTCAGTTTGTCGTGTTGGTGAGCTGCTGAGTTTCATTGAGTTGTGTCTGTTTGAGCCACTTCTCCAGTCTGGCTGACAGCTCATCAATGCGCACCGGTTTTGACAGGTAGTCGTTCATGCCAGCGGCATAACACTTCTCATCATCGCCTTTCATGGTGTGCGCGGTTAGAGCCAGTATCGGTAGTTTCTGATAATGCTCATCCTCTAACTTGCGGATGCTGCGGGTGGTTTCATAACCATCCATTTCCGGCATTTGGCAATCCATGAGTACCAATGAATAGCGAGTCTTTTGTACTGCTTTCAGTGCTTCCTTGCCATTGTTGGCGTGGTCTATGTGTTGATAGCCGAGCTTTTTCAGCATGGCAATCGCGACCTTTTGATTCACCAGATTGTCTTCAGCCAGCAATATGCGTGCATTCAGTGTTGTCTGGCTAATTTCCTGTACCGGTGCGCTGGTGCTATCCGTTGGATTCTTATTGGTGGTCGCGAGCCTGTTGGATGATTGATTGCCTACGTCAGTTGGTTTTTCTTTGCTATCCTGCGGTGGGTTCAGACGCTGGATGGTGTCCAGAATCATCGAATGTTTCAGCGGTTTCGATAGAATATGCACTTTACGACCCAGATCAATGCCCCGGAGCGGTTCCAGTTGTTTGCTACTGCCATAAACCATAATTAAGGACTGGCTGTTTTCACGGATCGCTGTAATGACCGATAACATACCCAGTGGGTGTTCAGGTTTGTGGTACACCATGTCGGCATCTAAGGCGACGACTGAAAAACTATTATTTTCTTCCAAAGCGGATAACAGGTGGTTCAGGGTATTGGCAATCACCGGCATCATATTCCAGTCTTGTAACTGCTGTTCGTAATAATTGTTTAGGGTCAGGTTATTGCCCAGTAACAGGATGGATAGGTTGTCGGGTAGCGCTGGCCGGGGTTTCTGATCCTCAACGACTTCGACCTGAATAGTTGTCCAGAAAGTAGAGCCTTTGCCATGTTTGCTGCGCAGGCCGATTTCTCCGCCCATCAGGTGTGCCAGGCGCTTGCAGATAGTTAAGCCCAGCCCGGTGCCACCGTGCTGCCGTGTGCTGGAGCCATCGACCTGAGTGAAGGCTTTGAATAAGGTTTCCTGAGCTTCTGCCGGAATGCCACAGCCACTGTCATGCACTTCAAAACAAACGGTAGCTTGGTTTGTTTCAGGGTCAGTTATTGGTGCAGTAATTGATAATACGACATAACCCCGGTGAGTGAATTTGATGGCATTGTTAATCAGGTTAATCAGTATCTGCCGGATTCTGATCGGGTCGCTGTTGATGACGTCGGGTACTTCCGGCGCAATCACATAAGCCAGTTCAATATTCTTGCCGTAAGCCTGTTCACCGAGCAAGTCAACAACCCCTTCAGCAACAGACAATAAGTGGAACTGAGAGTTATTAATGGTGAGCTTTCCGGCTTCGATTTTCGAAACATCAAGGATGTCATTAATGATTCTCAGCAGGGACTCGGCACTGTGCAATACCGTATTGGTCAGGTCTTTCTGTGCCGGGTTCAGACCACTGTCTAGCAACAAGGTGCTCATGCCGATAACACCGTTCATCGGTGTGCGGATTTCATGGCTCATATTGGCCAGAAATTCTGATTTCATGCGTGTGGATTGCAGAGCCTTTTCATGCGCCTGAGCCAGTTCGGTCTCAGCCCGAATGCGTTGCGTAATATCGCGCACTACGCCGGTGAAAATAACGCTGTCTTGTATGCGGGCTTCATTGATAGAAAGTTCGATCGGGAACAGGCTGCCGTCTTTGCGCTTAGCTTCCAGTTGGCGGACTTTACCGATAAAGCCTATGCCGTCAGATTTTAGGTAATTGGTTAAATACTGATCGTGGTGTGTTGCCTGATCACCTTGCATTAATGAAGATACATTTTGCCCGATCATTTCTTCCGGTGTGTAGCCGAACACATCCCACACAGCGGGATTGGTTTCGATAATCGTGCCACGGCTATCGATGACAATAATGGCATCAAGGATTGAGTCGACAATCGCTCTGGTCTTAGTTTGCGAGGTTTGTAATTGATGTGACAGTTTTTCCCGTTCTTCGATACCCAGTGTCAGCTTTTGATTGGCATCCTTCGCATTTTTTTCAGCTCTTTGCGCGTTGTTCAAAGAGGCGCGCATACTGCGTAAAGCCAATGTCAGGATGACCAGTAAAGTAACTCCCATCACAGCTAGCATGAAAAACGACTGCATCATCAGCCCACGGGTTTCATTGGCCAGAGTGCCGACGGGTCGGGTGATGGACAATACACCTCGCACATCACCTACTTTCCAGTTGTTTTGGGGTGTTCCGGGGTAGCTATTGTGGCAACCAAGGCAGCTTTCTGACAGACGGTCAGCTCTGGCATAACGCAGCACCTGACCACTGTCAGCGGTTTCGATACGCCATACGGGTACTTCCGGTGATTTCTTTAATTCATTAATTGCCCAGGATTCGAAGTCATCTTTTGGCCCGCCTGTACCTTCTTTGACGCGCCAGGGGAAGGGCTGGTCGCTATAGAGTCTGATGCCGTATTTAGCATCACTATCAGCGAGGAACCTCCCGAAATCCATTGATAAGGTGGCCGGTAAAGGCAGCTTGGCCGAGTTCTCATAGTCATGGCTGAATTCAATGCCATGTTCCTGTGCTGATGGGACAATCTTTCTGGAATAGAAGGTGCGGAATTGTGCGACTGAGTCAGCAAATTCTTCCGCCTCACTGACCATTGTGCGCTCGGTGATCGTCTGGCTTTTCTGATGGCTAAACCAGAACACAAAAGCTGTGCCGCCAATAATGAGGATTGACAGGATGTAAGCAACATAGCGACTAATGAAGCCCCCGTTTCTGCTGGCGCGCAAGCTGGAATTATTGTTGATAATCATAGTTTATTGATGATTGTTATTGTTTATAGTGATTTTGAGCCACTTTACCACAGTACGACTGCTACAACCTTGCTCAGAATAAAAAATTACCACTATCCAGTGCCAGCCTGACACCTAATGCGATTAATACCGAGCCGCTCACACGATCCATCCGGCGAATTATGTGTGGGTGGGATTTCAGCCACTGTGATGA
>CALHAO010000061.1 GCA_937931765.1 uncultured Thiotrichaceae bacterium | reverse complement strand
TGCATCACGTGTTGTGCGAGTGCTTCCAGCAGTTTGTACGGTGTGGCCGCCATCGAATGACACCAAACTCTGTCGCCGGATTTGATAGGAGAAACAGCTGCTTCAGCAGTCGGGCACATTCGGGTCATGGTGGTTATTCTTCAGCTTTAAAAGTCGCGTATTTTACCTGCTTTTGACTGTTATAATAGTGCTTGTTTTTAACAGGACTATCACCCATGTCAACAAACACTAAAATTAATTATATCGAGTTTCCGGCAGCAGACCTGGACGCGGCTCAGGCTTTCTATGAAAAGGCTTTTGGCTGGGAATTTACCGATTATGGCCCGGAGTATAAGGCATTTAATGACGGGACTATGGATGGCGGGTTTTATAAAGCAGCAATGAAATCGGACTCAGATCAGGGGGCTGCTTTAGTGGTGTTGTACTCTGAAGAGCTGGAGGCAGCGGAGCAAGCAGTCGCGGCTCATGGTGGTAAAATAGTGAAACCTATTTTTTCATTTCCGGGTGGACGCCGCTTTCATTTTACTGATCCGAATGGTAATGAATTAGCGGTTTGGTCTGAATGAACAAACCGCTGAATATATAAAGATAGTTACCCTTAACGCGCTGCCATTACTGCGTTGGCCTCTGAAAATGACAGGAGTCGCTTGGTATCTTCGTCCCACAGGTGCAAACGTGCATTGACGAGGCTTTCGCGAATGGTCATCCGGTTCATATCAGCCAGTACATCATGGTCACGCAGTACTTCAGGCAACCGATAAAACGGGATAAGGCTGTAGAGGTGATGGATATGGTGGATGCCAATGTTCGCGCTCAGCCACTGTAATACTGAGGGCAACACATAGTGTGAGCTGCCTTGTAACGCTGCGTCATGCATGTCCCAGTCAGCTTCTTCCTCCCAGTGTGTTGCCTCAAACTGATGCTGCACGTAGAAGAGCCACACCCCAGCAGTGGCGGCCAACAGGGTGGATGGGATGAAAATCAGCAAAATCGGCATCAAACCACCAAAATACCAGATCAGCGATAAAGCCATAATAATAGCTATGTTTGTACCCATTGCGCTGACCCAATACCGAGCCTTGGCCATCAATCCCACTGGTAGGCGATTCTGCAAGAAAAACATGTATCCCGGCCCCACGCCAAATAAAACAATAGGGTGACGGTACAAACGATAGCGAAAGCGGCGATAGTGTGAAAGACTTTCATATTCAGCAACAGTCAGCGTGTCGATGTCGCCCACTCCACGCCGTGACAGATTACCCGATGAACGATGATGCATCGCATGCGCACGTCGCCAAACATCATAGGGTGTCAATGTCATAATACCCAGTGCCCGGCCAATCCAATCGCCTAAGACTCTATTCTTGAAAAAGGATGCATGTCCACAATCATGCTGGATTGCAAACAAACGCAGCACAAAGGCAGCGTTGAAGAGTGAAATTCCTAAGGTGAGCCATGGGCTGACCGACAAAGACCACCAGGCCAACGTCCATAGGACTATGAAAGAAACCAAGGTAATGCCAAGTTCGTAAAAACTCCGCACAGTGCTGGGTTCGCGATAGCTTGACAGTAATTTAACCCAGTCCCGCGTGCGGGTTGGCTCTGTAGTTTCATTGTGGTTAACGATAGGAGATGAGTGTGCTGAATGCTGGTTCATGTGCTTGCTTCTTGTCAATGTTAGTACTTCTTGCTGCTTGGAAATGTTTGATAGCCGCTTACAAGATACGCTGAGAATTGATATGAAGCAAAGCAGTTTTAATCAGCCCCTTGAAAAACCGTCACTTCGCCAGAATCTTTAATAAACCAGGTTCCTATGGAGCCGTAACGGAAGTTTACAATGCCTGATCCATCGCTGATCGTTATTCTCCTGCTGATAATAGCCGCCATCGCTTATTTCAGTTGGCCACATTACAGCCTGCGCAAGGCACTCGACAAGCCATTTCCAACAGAGTGGCGGCGCATTCTGCAACGGAACTTACCTATTTATCGGCGCATGCCCACTGACTTGCAGCTACAGCTTAAACGCGGTATCCAACAATTTATTCATGAAAAATACTTTAGCGGGCACGCTGGTTTGGAAGTCACTGATGAAATGCGCGTCACCATTGCTGCCAGTGCCTGTCTGTTATTGCTGAACCGGAAAACCGGTGTCTATCCCGGCCTGAAATATATCCTGGTATACCCGAATGCTTTTATGGTCGGACGTGAAAGTGTTGATGAAACAGGATTGTCAAAGATGCACTACCGCAGCTTACTGGGGGAATCATGGAGTACCGGTAAAGTCGTTTTATCATGGGAAGATGTATTGCGGGGTAACCGTGATTTTGAAGACGGCGCTAATGTGACGTTACATGAGTTTGCTCATCAGTTGGATCATGAAACCGGCTCTACGAATGGTGCGCCTTTTTTGGGCAGCCGTGCCAGTTACCGGCGCTGGGCAAGGGTACTGACGGATGAGTTTGAAAAGTTACAACAAGCTGCTTATCGTGGTGATCAGACTTTGCTGGATCATTATGGTGCCACTGAACCGGCGGAGTTTTTTGCGGTAGTGACCGAAACCTTTTTCGAATTGCCACAGTTAATGCAACAGGAGCACCCTGAATTGTTTGAGCAACTACAGAAGTACTATCGGGTGAATCCGATAGATTGGGTGTAGTGGGTTTATGCAATGGTGCGCCGCAAACACTGGAGCAATCCAGGTGTTTGTCTATCAGGCCAATAATAGGTCAATGCCTTTCTGAGCATTGGCTGACTCAAAAAACATGTCCCATTGTGGTTCGATAAAATAGAGTGCTTCAGATGCATCCAGATACCAGTTTACCGCATGGTAGCCGCGCTGGTTCCAGTTGAAATGCCCCCATACAATACCTGCACATAATCCTGATCGTAGTTGCCCAGCCTGGTAGGCATGCTGACTGATTTCACCTTTAAGAATAAATGCATAATCATCACAATCGAAACGTTCCGGCATAAATCGTTTACGTTCAAGATTGCTTTCAGTGAGGATGAATTCAACCTCATCCTGAGTGGGAAGGTAATACTGATTATCGCCGAAACGCACAGTGATTTGGTCAGTGAAATAATCAGATAACTGTTCTCTTACTAAATGTTCTGTTTCTTTCATTGAAAGCAATTTCCCCTGAGCGGGAGTATCGAGCAAACTCTTAGCATCCGAGAACCGTCGCCCCGTTAGTACTCCTCTCGTACTGCTGTGTTTAACTTCCATTGCAGTTACCTCTTTCTGTTACGAATCAATGCACTTTAACTGAAAAAAAATCGTAAAAATGTGCGTTATTTCACAGACATAGTTTAATTTGTGTTCTATGTTAGTGAAGTGAGGATATTTATTGGGCTGCACAAAAATGTGCTTATTCCTCTGCATTATAAGGGGCTAAACTATGATTAAGATGTGTTCTGTTCGCACTATTGCGAAAAAAGATTCGATCATCACAGCACTGAAAGAACGTGCTGATAATTTATTACAGAACGATGAGCTGGCTGATACCTCAGTCCAGGAAAACAAAGCCATAATTCAAAACCAGGTATCAACGCCAGCAATGGCCTTAGTGATTGGGAAGTTGTGGAAAACAGGAAGAACATTACGGATTGCTTTTCATGATAACCCTCATCCAGTGATCAAAGAAAAGGTTATTCAATATGCCAGTGAATGGCTGAAATATGCAAATCTGAAATTCGAGTTTGTAGACGGTACAGATGGGGAAGTCCGCATCGGCTTCAATCCGTCGGAGGGTTCGTGGTCATACATTGGGACGGATGCTTTAAACGTACCGAAAGACGAGCCGACGATGAATTATGGCTGGTTGACACCTGCCACAGAGGAAGCAGAGTTCCGCCGCGTCATCTTGCATGAATTCGGCCATGCACTAGGTGCTGAACATGAACACCAACATCCCTTTTCGGGTATCCCGTGGAACAAAGAAAAAGTTTACGCACATTATGCCAGTACAGATGGCTGGGACAAGCCTTATATTGATGACAATGTCTTCGCTAAGTATAGCCTTGATCTGATTAATACCAATGGTTATGACGCTGACTCGATTATGCACTATGCCGTGGATGGAAAATTAACTAACGGTAAATGGCAGACAGAATGGAATAATCAACTATCAACCAAGGATCAGGATTTAATGCGTAAGTGTTATCCGGAAGTGTAAATGCTTTGCTTTTTAGTTAGAAAAAAATACTGCTATGCAGACTTACAATTTTGATACAACAGCATTTATAAAAAAAGGATTAAACGAAAAAATATGAAAGTTTACAGTTTATTAGTAGGCGTCAACGAATACAAGAACAAGCGGATCAACACATTGCGCGGCTGTCAGGCTGATGTAGAGTTAGTGAAAAAAACGCTACAGGAAAAATTCACGCTCCCCGCCGAAAACATCAAAACCCTGTATAACGCTGATGCGACACGTGACAACATTATCGACGCTTTCAATACGCACTTGACCGACAATCTGCGCAATAATCCGGCTGAAGACAATGTTGCCGTATTTTACTTTTCCGGCCACGGCGCACAATCAGCTTCTCCACCTGAATTCTGGCATATAGAACCTGATCACCTTGATGAAACGCTGGTTTGTCATGATAGTCGTGATGGAGATACACCAGATCTTCGCGATAAAGAATTGCGCATGCTGATCTACAAGCTGTCACAGCACTGCCAGCATATCCTCATTATGCTCGATTGCTGCCACGGCGGGCATGGCACGCGTGTACTTGAGGATGATCTTGAATCCGTGCGCATGGAAGTAGCCGATCAAACACCGCGCTCCCTTGAGTCGTATTTGTTTCATGATGAAATGGCGAGCGCCTTACAAACTGATGGAAAATTACCCGAAGGCAAACATATTTTATTAGCGGGCTGTCAGGATTTTCAGTTGTCCCGTGAAAAACCGCAGGGTGAAAATAATCAGCCGCATGGCCTGTTCACCTATGCACTGTGTGAAACGCTGAATGCTTTACCGTATCCGGTCAGTTACCGTGAACTCCGCACCCGCATTCATACCCGTGTCCAGCAGCAACAACTCAGCCAAAGCCCGCAACTCGAAGCCATTGCCGGGGCCAATGATCGTGAATCCGTACTGGGTGGGAATATTCAGCCACTGAACCTGTTGGCTTTCCATGAGAGTAATAGCTGGATGATTAATGCCGGTGCTATTCATGGATTTTCAGTCGGGGATCAAATCGCTTTGTTTACGGGGCAGGGCGCTGAGCTGGCCAGTCGTGACACCGAACTAGCACCACGAGTGCTCATCAAGCAGTTAGGCACGTTTAAAAGTAACGTGGAGATCGAGGATAAAGCGTCGCTGGATAAGGCTATACAATATAACGGTGTGGTCACCCGGCGAAACTTTAAGAAAACCGCGATTAACTTGCAGGGCGATGATCACGCTTTACAGCCTGTGCGGCAATTATTGGCACAGGATACGGGCGCTGGTGATGCCGGACATTTTCTGACATTAGATGATGTGCAACCCCGTTATGAATTACATGCAAAAGACGACGCTTATTACGCCACTTCAGTAGGTGATCCGCGTCCGTTATTTGAGAAACAGACGTCCGCTAAACTTGCGCTTGAGCAACTCGCTACTATGGCACGCTGGTGGCAGAAGCTGGAGCTGGAAAATTTACAAACCGCTATACCGGAAGATGCGGTTGAGATTGTAATTACGTACGACGGTAAGGAATACACATCAGAAGATGTCAACCTGGCCTATAAGTTACAGGCAGATGGTGTGGGTGAAGAAAGCTGGGTACAGCCGGAATTTACCGCCGAGCTACGCCTTAAAGCAGGTTACCCGAAGTCACTTTATTGTGCTTTGCTTTATTTCGATGGCTGCACCGGCGATATTTATGGCGGACAACTGGTTTCTACCACTTTGCTGACCCATAAACAAAGCAGCATTGAGGGGCAAGTGAATGCTGTAGCTTCAGTGCCTATTATGGAAGGTAATCCTCTCAAGCTTAAGATCAAAGATGAGCTGTATACGCAGGGTGTAACACGAATTCAGGATTATCTGAAGCTCATTGTCAGTGAAGCTGAGTTTGATACCAGTCTGATGGAACAAAGCGGCAATGAGTTACATAGCAGTGCAAGAGGGGCTACCCGTGGAGGGCTGAATTCAACACTTCAGCAATTCATGGGGGATGTGCATCATCGTTCACCAGATTTCTCCTCCAGCCCGAAAAAAGCCACGGACTGGGCGACAAAAACCATTACCTTAACCATATTCCGGCCACAAGAGACACAGGAAGTGCTGGCGGATCGTGCCGTTACACTTAATGCAGATGAGCATATGAATGTTCAGGTTGCAGCACATCCCGCTTTCCGGGGCAGCGTACGCCTGATCAGCACTCAGAATGAAAGCGATAAAAATCGTTCAGAAGATGACACTGGTAAAAATCTGGAAAAGCCGGTTGATTCATCACCTCCGCTATTCGCAGACCCTACAAGCATTATCGATTTCAGTAAAGGGCATCAATCTGATCTGGGGTTGGATGCGCTGGAAATCTTTATTGATAGTGGTGCTCGTGGTGATGCCGATCAAAGTGGTCAGGTATCCGCAGAACAGCCACTTAATATCACCATGAGCCATGCACTGACTGATGGGGAATACATTATTCCTTATACGCATGACGGCGAGTATTATCTGCCGGTGGGTTATTCCAGCGTGACTGCCGACGGGCAAACAGTTGTTCATATTGAGCAACTACCTGAATCGGCAGCCACTGCTGCTGTTGATACCAGAAGTTTGGGCAGTGCCTTAAAAATCTATTTCCGTAAACTGATTTATCGC
>CALHAO010000060.1 GCA_937931765.1 uncultured Thiotrichaceae bacterium | reverse complement strand
CCACGCATAGGGTAGATAGTCACCAAAAATTCAGCCAGATAAGCTCTGGATTGTTTCGCATTCAATCCATGCAAATCCAGCTCAGCCGCAATACGGTATTCCCCGCGCCGTAATTTATTAAATACCCGGTGCTGAATACCCGGACGCATATAGCTGAGCACATCACCAGGCTGTAAATCCAGTGGTATATATTCGTCAGAAAACATATCCTCCAGTGCTTGCTGTTCATCCTCCATGCTTTTCAAGGGTATCGGCTTGGGTTTTGGGGTATCATGCACCACCTGATTAACGGGTTGCAGCGGTGAAACATCCCGCATAAACTCTTGAAAAAGGTTAGATTCATCGCTATCGAACGGGAGATTTTCTTCTTTTTTCACAGGGTATCTCCTCTGCTCACTTACACACTAAAAAAAACATATGAACATATTGCTCAGCAACGATGATGGTTTTCAGGCTCCTGGCCTGCAAGCGCTACGACACGAATTACGTAAGCAACATAATGTTACCACAGTCGCTCCGGATCGTGACCGCAGTGGTGCCAGCAATTCGCTGACATTGGATATACCATTACGCCTCGCCGATCAGGGTGAACAATTATACAGCTTAACCGGCACGCCAACTGATTGTGTACACCTTGGCCTTACGGGTCTGGATATTACACCAGATATTGTGATCTCCGGCATCAATAATGGCCCGAACCTGGGTGATGATGTTTTGTACTCGGGCACAGTTGCCGCCGCCATGGAAGGACGGTTCCTGGGTTTCACTGCCATCGCCGTATCACTGGACTCCCGCAATACCGACCATATTGCCAGCGCAGTGAACGCCACATTACAACTGTTAGAACAGCGCGACACTTTTCCTGACCAGGGCAGCATGGTGTTAAATATTAATGTGCCCGATTTAGCCTGGGCAGCGATTAAAGGCTTTAAAATCACCCGACTTGGCCAGCGCCATAAATCAGAACCGGTGATTCGCCAGAAAGACCCGCGTGGACGTGATGTTTTCTGGATCGGGCCGGTAGGTGGCGTGGCGGATGCTGGTGAAGGCACTGATTTCCATGCACTGGAACAAGGCTATATTTCTGTCACCCCGCTACACAGCGACCTGACTCACTATCAGGCACTGGAAGCGACCGGAGAATGGCTAAAGGCAGTCAATCAGTGAGCAGGCCTATTATTGACGCGAGAACCATAAAAGGTATTGGCATGACCTCGCAACGCACCCGCAATCGCCTGATGGAGAGGTTGCGGGAGAGAGGTATTGAAAATGAAGCTGTTTTAGATGTTATGAGTAAAGTGCCGCGCCATTTATTCATGGATGAAGCCATGGCCAGTCGCTCATACGAAGATACTGCGCTCCCAATTGGTTATGGACAAACCATTTCTCAGCCCTATGTCGTAGCGCGAATGACCGAACTATTGCTCGCAGGTGAACGACCATTACGCAAAGTACTCGAAGTAGGTACAGGCTCCGGCTATCAGGCTGCCATACTCGGGGCATTCATACCAGATCTCTACACAGTAGAACGCATTGAAAATTTATATAAACATACACGGGATTTGTTGCATGCGCTTGGCTATCGCAATATAACCACTCAATTAAGTGACGGCAGCTGGGGGTTGAAACAAAATGCCCCGTTTGATGGCATCATTGTGACAGCGGCTCCGGAAACTGTGCCAGATGCTTTACCGGAACAACTGGCTATTGGTGCGCAATTAATAATTCCAACCGGGCCTCAGGATTCAGCACAATCCTTACACATTATTACCCGCACCGGGGAACATGACTACGACACTAAAATAATGGAATCAGTGCAATTTGTGCCTTTGATTCGCGATTCAAATAAATAAAGTAATAAAAGTTGTGGTAAAAATGAAACTTTTCTCTATTCTATATAACAAAGTCCTTAACTGGGCAAAACATCCGAAGGCACCTTGGTATCTTGGCACGTTGAGTTTTGCGGAATCTTCTTTCTTCCCCATTCCACCTGATGTCATGCTGATGCCGATGGTCATGGCAAATCCATCAAAATGGAGCTGGTTTGCAACATTAACCACGCTCACTTCGGTATTAGGTGGCATATTCGGCTATGTCATTGGTTTTTTTGCCTTTGAAACTTTAGAGCCTCTGATTATACAATGGGGCTACGGAGAGAAATTAGCTATTGCAGAAGGCTGGTTTTCTGAATGGGGTATATGGGTTGTTTTTGCTGCGGGCTTTTCCCCTATTCCCTACAAACTATTTACGATTACTGCAGGCGCGTTATCAATGGCATTGATCCCATTTATAGTGGCATCCATCATCGGAAGGGGAGCGCGTTTTTTTATTGTTTCGGCACTTCTGGCCTGGGCAGGCCCCAAAATGGAACCGGTTATGCTCCGGTACATTGAATGGTTGGGTTGGGTTGTTGTCGGAGCGCTGGTTTTTATTGTATTACTCACACAGGTGTAACTCATGGATAGAAGAATTAAACTGCTGGCTGCGACCTCTGTAGCTGCGTTGACAACAGTCGCATGTGCCCCCAACATGGGAACAAATGCTCCACACGCCCAACAGGCTCAGAACTATGCAGGCAGCACCAGTGCACCTGTTACACACTCTCACAGTGGCAAAGTTCACTCACACGCTTTACCGGCAACAGGTATCAGACATACCCATGCCATGGGCAGCGGGCAAACTCAGCAACCACCCAGCACGCAATACCAACAACCTGCCGGAAATAATAGCGGCGGCAGAACACATGCACACAGTGGCAGAACACACAGCCACAACCTGCCAGCCAGTGGCCTGAATCATACTCATCGTATGGGAGCAGGATCAGCCACGGCACCAACAGTAGTACGTCCACCTGTAGCAACTTACACACCACCAGCGGCTAACACCGGTAACAACAACGGTGGTCAGGCACACTCCCATAACGGTAAAGTACACTCACACCGTTTGCCCGCCGGTGGTTTGAATCACGGCCATAATATGGGTGGAACACGTCCCGCGACTAATCCTAGCCGACCCGCTGCTAATCCACCTGCTGCTACTTATAACCCTAGTTATAACGTTAACCAAGGCAATAACAGTGGTGGCACAACGCACGCACACAACGGGCGCACTCACTCACACCCATTACCAGCCAGTGGCACTAACCATGCACACCGTACCGGTGGTAGCACAAACAACTATACTCCACCACAACAAAATACAACCTACACTCCACCACAGCAGAATAATAGCGCTAGCAGTTATTATGACAACAGTAACAATAATGTGACTCCGACAACGCCACCCGCCAATAATACAAACACCAGCTACTATGATTACACCGGTCAGGGTAGCAGTAGTTCGTATTATGACAGTGTAAAGCCTAAGTCTGCGAACACACCCAACAACAGCTACTCTACTTATCAGCCGCAGCCGCAACCAAGCAGCAGTAGTTCATTTGAACCACAGAATCAATCTGGTGGTGATACTTATACAGTGAAAAGAGGTGATACTGTATTCCAGGTAATGCGTAATACCGGCGTCTACTGGAAAAATATTATTCGCCTGAACAACTTAAGCGCTCCAAACTACCAGATTAATCCGGGACAACGCCTGAGATTGCGTTAACACGCCACCATTTAATCTGACAATAAAAAAAGCCACTTCAGCAATGAAGTGGCTTTTTTTATTCAATACGCCAAAACACAATAATCTGGCAGGGTTTAAAATAACAACTGATTTAACAGACCCGCGTCCGGCTATCACAAGCAGCACCTGCACGGTGTTGCGGATTAGGTTGACGAGCTGCTGGCTGGCCAACATAGCGCTGCATCTGTTGCACAGTAATCGCCCCCATATGTGTATCAACAATTTTTCCCTGAGGAGAAACGATAAACGTGGTCGGCACACCATAAATCAAACCCAGCGCAAACATAGAGCTATCCTGAGTTGGCACTACCGTATAATTAATGCCGCGTTGGCGAATAAACTGCTTCATTTCATTATTAGCTGTTTCGCCAGCATCCATTCCCAGCACGGTAACTTTGCCACGGTACTGAGCAGCAATGCGCTTTAATGCCGGTAATTCTTGAATACAAGGCCCACAATAAGTAGACCAATAATTGACTATTACCCACTGCCCACGGTAATCAGAAAAACGGTGTTGTTTCCCATTGATATCTTTAAATGAAAAGTCATTAACTTGCTGAGCAGTAGCCGACGAAGAAAAAGATAAGAACATAGCAATTATCAGAAAACGCAATAGTTTCATATTAGCCTCAAGAGCCCCTTTAGATAGAAATACAGTATTTTATAGCAGGAAGCCATGCGCACAGCCCAGCGGTAAGGAAAGACTGAGGCAAGTGAATCAACCAGCTTAGTTATTAATTAATTTTATGGCTGGGTAATTTCATTAATTGCAATAAAACACACCACACAATGTGTCGGTAGAATATTATTAAGATGGATGGATGGCAAGTTGTATTTACACAACAAAATACGCAAAAAATACAACTTTTGACGTATGTTTTGAAAGTAAGACAGGGTTATTAACACCCTTATCAGGTGTTAACAGCCCTACTTTAAATCCCATCCAATCTGTTACCGATCTGAGTTTTTTCGCCAAAAGCCACCCAAAGCCACCAAACCAAGTAACATTGAGAGCAAAATCTGCGCCCATTGAGTCAAGGTCGGGATCGGCGCTTGCTTACCAAATGAAAAGCCACCTGGCCCCTGTAAATAGTCAGGCCGACCATCTCCATCTGTATCCCGTGCATTGCCATTATTAGGATTACCGTCTACAGCGGGCTGCTCCTGATAAGTCAGCAGGCCATCGTTATCATCATCTGCATCAAGGTAATCAGGTGTGCCATCCCTATCGGTATCATCATTCGTTGGCAGACCACCATTATAGTTTTCAAAAATGGTTAGAATACTATCGTTATCATCATCGTCATCCAGCGCATCGATAATGCCATCATCATCCGTATCAACAGGGAATGCTATACTCGCACCCAGCTCATACAAATCACTGATACCATCACCATCACTATCCGCACTGTCCGGATCGGTTCCTAAAATAGCCTCATCATCATTACTGACACCATCAGCATCATTATCTGGGGCAGTTGCAACACTTATAGTAACATTGACCGTTCCGGTGGCCTCTCCGCCGTTTCCATCGCTAACAGTATAAGTAAAGGAGTCTGTACCAGAAGAATCAGAACCTGCCACATAACGCACCTGACCATTAGACATGCTCGCAGCACCCTTTCCGGCCTGGCCCACTGCCGTCAAAGTCAGGCTATCCGAATCACTATCAGTGTCATTATCCAATACATCAATATCAATGCTGGAACCTGCCACCACGGTAGCTGTATCAGACACGGCTACCGGAGAAGCATTAGTTGACTGCTGAATGGTTATAGTAACGTTGACTGTTCCGGTGGCTTCTCCACCGTTGCCATCACTAATAGTATAAGTAAAAGAGTCTGCGCCAGAAGCGCCGGAGTCTGCCACATAACGTACCTGGCCGTTAGAAATACTCGTAGCACCCTTTCCGGCCTGACCCACTGTTGTCAAAGTCAGACTATTCAAATCACTATCAGTGTCATTGTTCAATACATCAATATCAATACTGGAACCTGCCACCACGGTGGCTGTATCGGGCACAGCTACCGGAGAAGCATTAGTCGCCTGCTGGGCAGTAATATTGACTGAGACCGTTGCAGTTGCACTGCCACCCTGACCATCTGACAGTGTATAAGTAAATGTATCAGAACCGACATATTCCGCATCAGCAATATACTCAATCAAAGAATCATTGATAATCGTCACTACACCGTGTGTACCATCAGTTTTTGAGGCAATAATCAGGTTATCACCATCGGTATCACTGTCATTATTAAGCACATCGATATCAACTGCACTACCTTGCTCAACAGTTGCCGAATCAGCACCAGCCACCGGGTTATTATTAGCCGATGTAGTCCTGCAATCAGCAGTGCCACCATCAGCCTCAATCCCTAGAAAATCGTTATCAGTAGCCGTCCACATTAAACTACTGAATTCATTACCTGGATTACTTTGTACGGAATTAACCTGCCCCGCAGGCAGATTATTGAATGGATCAGTGTCGTTATCCATTATTTCCACAACACCCAGACAAGTAGTGCCGGTATTAAAGCTAAAAATTTCTTGCCGTTGTCCAGCGACTAAAGCAAATGTAGTCGGGTCACTGATCGTCGGCGTAAAAGAAACATAATCCACCGTTGAATCTTCTGATGGTGCTATAGCTCGTGAGCTTGCACTCCAGTTGGCACCTGAGTGTGCGCTGGTCAACCCTATACTGGCATCTGAAAATGCTGCAGGAAGAGTCCCCTGCGGAAGACGCAGTGTTACCTGTGCTGAAAGTGTCCGGTCGACTGCGGGTGTCGCATCGGGAGTCATGAAAATATGGTAACTCTGATCCGAATCCTCCCATGTAATCCCATACGTTACACCATCAGCAAGTGCAGTTTGTGACAGTGCGGCTAAAACAAGCCCTCGTGATACAGCATATGCAATTGATTTTTTCATTATTTTTACCAATATTTTTAATTTTTATAATATTAATTATTTTCTAAGCACTGATCAGGATAAGAACTGGTAAGTTCATAAAAACTCACCAGTCCATTATATCAAGTTAAGGCAGCCTCTCAGGAATGATAAAGTTTGCACTCATGGTGCTATTACCAGGGTGTAATAAGATATTCACCGATAGTAAATTCAGATCATTACCCGGCCCTGCCACAATAGTATTGCCATCCATACTCAGATCAGCATTCCTGTAGCCCTTCAGAATATAGTTATTACTCAGCGAAGCATTACCAGCATCCAGTAAAACCTGCCCGATCAGAATAGCTGAGTCCTGTCCCGGCCCGTTAGCGATCAGCTTGTTATTACTATCAGCATTACCGGCCCATAGTAAGGCAGTTGATTGATAAGTAGTACGTGCGTCATCACCATAAACTGCCGTACTGATAGATGAAAAATCAACCAGTGGCGGTGTAAACAGCACACGAACCAAATCGGATGCCATGACACCCAAATGATTTCGATGCCTGATACTCACGTAGTAATCGTCTGGCGCAACACCAGCTAACTGCAATGTCTTGCTGCCTGTTATTGAATCAACAACATCACCATCCCGCTGCACAAGTGCCGCACGACGCGCTACCACAGATGCATTATCAGTCTTATCTCTCAATTCAACTAACACCCAATCAACCACAGCATCATCGCCGGTAACCTGCATTACAGCAGCCGAAGCTGTTTCAGCACCGTCATAACCAAATACAGCATCATTGTAAGGCTGGTTGACCGGAATCAATGAGGCACTTCGCAGATCATCTGCCATCATATTAGTAGTGCCATCAAACGCACCCTGCAACATCACCCGCACCTGAATTGCAGCGAGATCATTAACCGGATCTCTGTAATCCGGAATAGAATCTCCATCTGAATCGACTGCATCATCAGGGTCTCCGTCCTCAGTTGGATCAAGCACTTCATCTTTAGTCAGTTCGCCATCACCATCATCATCTGTATCCAGATAATCCGGCGTCTTATCATCATCAGTATCATCATCTTCAGGTGTGCCACCATTGTAATTTTCATGCTGAGTCAGTACGCCATCACCATCATCGTCCGTATCCAGGTAATCCGGCGTCTTATCATTATCAGTGTCATCATCTTCAGGTGTGCCACCATTATAATTTTCATTTTTAGTCAAAATGCCATCATTATCGTCATCGGCATCCAGATAATCCCACTGACCATCACCATCACTATCCTGAGTTTGTGGCAACTTACCATCATAAGCCTCATTTTTGGTCAATACACCATCACCATCATCATCCGGGTCTAACAAATTTGGCTTATCATCACCATCCGTATTAACCGGATTCAGTGGGTTAGGCCCTGCTTCAAGACCATCAGGAAGGCCATCACCATCACTATCAGGGTTATCAGGATCAGAACCTAAAGCGATCTCATCACCCGTTATCAACCCGTCATCATCAGGATCAAGACTGTAGCGACAATCTGCTAAATCACCGTAATTAGCACGGTAGTTATTATCGCCAACTAATTCAGTCCACCCCAAATTGCTGAATTGATTACCTGGATTTGTCTGTGCGCTATTTTCACCACCGGTATTAACAGGAATAATAAATGGATCAGTATCGTTATTTAACAAGCTAACAGAGTTTAAACAGGCCTTACTATTAGTAAAGTTGAAAACCTCAAGTTCTTCTCCAGCCTGCCAACCAAATGCATCAGAGCGGGTAGATGTAAAAGTAAAGGAAAGATAGTCAGCATTTGTATTTTCTGTCGGAGCATTTGTGCGGGAGTTCTGACTCCATGTAACACCATCAACAGTGCTGCTTAGCCCATCAACCTGAAACTTCTCGGCACCCGAAGCATGCGGAACCACAATGGTGACTTGCCCCGTCATACTTCTGTCAACACTGGGGGTTTCTGCTGGTTTCATATAAACATGGTAGCGCTCATCGACTGTGCTCCAGCGAATAGTGTAGTCAAGTACTTCTGAAGCAGCCCACGCCCCATTAGACATTAACAAACACACCGATGCACCAAGCCCAAGAAACTTTCGTAAACTTACGGTTTGCATATCAACAACTCTCTATAATTTTTATTATTTAAATGGCATTACGCCAAGCCCCACACGTTAAATGAGGTTACTCAGGACAGCTAACCGTCTTACCGTACACGCCCTTGAAATTATTTGCCCCAACAGTACCCCAACCCAAGTTGGTGAACTGATTGCCCGGATTGGTTCCGAATGAATTATCAGGAGTATTAAAGGGATCATCAACACTCATGATACTAACATCACTGACACAACCGGCCTCATTACTAAAGGTAAATACCAGTTTTTCTTCACCCTTCTTCCACTGGTAATTACGCGCAGACCCACCCTGTAAACCAAGGAAAGAGAACGAAATGTAATCATAAGCTTCATTTTCTTCGGGAGAATCTACTCTGGAAGCTTCCAGCCAGTCTTTACCATCGCCTGCTGTACTAACCACATCAATGGCCTTGAAATTGACAGCTGATGGTACTCTGATGGTTAGCTGCCCCGTTAAATTAATATCTGGCTTTGGCGTTTCAGAGGGCCGCATCCACACTTCATAGGCGCTACCATCCTCAGATAAAGATAATTTATATTCCAGCATGTCAGCCACTGACAACGAACTGCCGAGCATAAATAAAACGCCCGAAGCCATAGAAAACGCTATAGGTAACTTTTTATTATTCATATTTGTTGTCCCTAAAATGTTGCACACCACACAATATAGATAAAAATTATGCCATATCATAAATAACTATAACAAAGCTATCTTTACGACTCAACCGATTTTACCGTAAATCCAAATCCTTAGCGCCGACTACACTTGGCGCTTAAGGGTCGACAACACCTGCCGACCCTCCTTAGGTCGTCCTTATGGCATGCTACCAACGGCGATATAATTCCCAGAAAAATTAGGATTCCCTGGATGAAGCAGCGTATTCCCCAACAGAATATTCGCATCATTGGATGGCCCCATAAATATGGTTTTCCCGTCCATATTCAGGTCAGTAGCGTTATAACCTGACAATTGGTAACTACTATTAAAGCCTGAATTACCCGGAGCCATCAACACTGCCGTCAATACCGGGTTAATATCACTTCCCTGGCCATTGAGAATCAAGCGATTATCCTGATTAACATCACCGCTCCATAACGTGGCGAGATCACCATCACTCAGACGCGCATGCTCACCATAAACCTGGGTATCAGTACTACTGAAATCAACCAGTACAGGCGACATGCTCAACGATAATGGCGTAGCTGTCATAACACCCAGGTGATTACGATGGCGCAAACTAATGTAATACTGCCCGGAAGTAACATCATCGAAAGTCAGGCCAGCACCATTCAGACTAACATCAGCCACATCACCATTGCGTCTGAGCAGTGCAGCCTTCGCAGCAACCACCTGCGTTGGATCAGCACTATTGCGTAACTCGATCAACACCCAATCTACAATCGCTTCATCACCGGTAAGGGCAATACTTGCAGAACTCAGCGCTTCTGTTCCCTGATAGTTAAACGGCTCAGGAGCATAAGGCTGACTCAATGGCAGAAGATCCAAACTGCGCAAGTTGTCACTCATCAAACTGGCACTCCAGTCATAAGGCCCTTGTAGCAGTGCCTTAATAGCCACACGCACACCATCCTGATCAGGATCATCCGTTACCGTCACTGTCAATGATTTACGGCTGGCATATCCCTGATCATCTGTCACACGAACATCCAGTTCGTACATATTATCGCCATTACTATCTGCAGGTGCTCCATAGTCAGGACTGTCCACAAAACGAAGTTCACCGGACTGAGTATCAACCTTGAAGCGCAGGCCATCAGCACCTCCGCTAATGCTATACGTCAAGCCACTACCCTCTGCATCATCAGCATCCGGATCGTAAGACTCCAAATCCATCACCACTGTCGATACATCCTGACGTTCAAGAAAATCGACCAGTGCCGCAGAAGTAACAACCGGCTTCTCATTGACATTTTGAATAATCACAGATAATGGTTTAGTTACAGTATTACCTTCGCTATCCGTTACCGTGATTTCAAGGTCATAAACATTATCATTACCACTATCAACCGGTGCCTCATAGTTACCAGGAGGTGGTTGTTGAGGACTGCCCGCCTTAACAACCGACAGTGTTCTGTTATCAATAATAGGATTATTAATAAACCGGATAGTGACACAGTCGAATAATGCGCCGGGTGCTACCGGATCAATAACAAACCTATTGCCATCAGCACCACCACTAATTGCATACGTGACCGGGTTACCAGCAGCATCCAGCGCTTCCAGATAGACAATTTCTGATGAATTCTCATTCAGTACAATGTCCACCATCTCTGCATCAGGGTCAGCCAACAAATCAGTACACACAGACAGCCCGCCATTACGGATACGTGAGAACTCTGAAGTACTGCCCAACGTAGTTGCGCCTAATTTCTCAGTCAGGGTCAATGCAATATTCGCATTTTCCGGCACTGTCTGATTGGCATTCAGACTACCTTTAAAGTTCTCAGCACCAGCTCCTGCATGATTAATATCGACATAACCCAAGTAGGTCTCACCTTCACCGTGGCCACTCGGATCAACGACCGTGTTACTGAAAAACTCAACACGGTAACCATGCGTATTAGCAGGCACATCAAGATCAAAGTCATAAGCAACAATCATAGTGCCATTGGTACTGACTGATGATTCATTACCAATCTCAGGATAATTTAACCAGGTATCAGTATTACTATTAGCCGTAACACCATCAGCATCCAGATCAATACCCAGCCCACCATTACTACTAATGCTGTTCTGACTAAACGTATTATTGCTATCAGCAACATTGGCAATACCGGCCCAACCATTATCTGAAATAGTGTTTTCGACAACCTGATTACTAACAGCGTCACTTTGCAAAAGAATGCCATACTGCTGGTTATCACGAATATTATTACTTAGCAGATTGTTATTCTCCGCCTCATAACTCAGCATGACACCCGATCCATCATTATAAACAATCGTATTTTGAGACACCTCAGTATCCGTTGCAGACAGAATATCGACTCCATGAGAACCATTACCCAAAGCAGCAGCCGCAACATTCGCACCAATAATATTACCCTGAATCTGATTTAGCTGGCTTGTGTTATCACGCACCCAGACTCCCCGGTCACCGTTGTCAGCAATCACATTACCTACATCAGAGGTTAAACCACCGATCTGGTTTGATTCGCTGTCACGCAATGTAAGACCAACACCGGTGTTACCCAGACCTAATGTTCCCGTCACGTCCGTACCGATATAGTTACCCTGCACGGTATTACTGTCAGAACTTTGAATCATAATCCCGTCATGCTCATTGCCGGACAGCAGATTACCCGTACCCACACCACCGATGGTATTGCCATCAGCATTGGTGAGTTTGATACCGTAAATATGATTACCACGGTCTAGCGTACCCGTACTATCAGTACCGATGTAATTGCCTTCAATCACGTTAGCAGTGGCTCCAGACAAATCAATACCATTGTAGTCACTGTCAGCAATCACATTACGTGCCGCATCGGAACTACCACCGATCTGGTTACCGGAAGCACGGATGTAAAGACCATGATTCACATTACCCATCGCAGTCTGACCATCACTGCCCAAACCGATCAGGTTGCCTTGGATAGTGTTAGAGCCGGGGCCATCGATACGGATACCGCTGTCCTGGTTGCCGGAAATAATATTTCCGTCTAATGCATTAATGCCACCAATCGTGTTGTTACCACTACCATCAGCTATCTCAACACCGTGGTCATCATTACCAAGCGCCAACAAACCACTGCTATCGGTTCCGATATAGCTACCAACAATTGTATGGTTTGAAGAGCCACGTAATTCAATGCCACTTAAGTCAAAGCGGTTCACAATCAAAGCGCGAATGGTACTGCCATCACTACCTGTATCTAGGAATAGACCTTCCACACTACCAGCAGCACTACCTTCCAACTCGATGATAGGCTTATCAACATAACCTGGCTGAGTGTCACCCGAAATCACCAACGGATCGGTAATAAACGGTAAACGACTGGTAGGTTGAATCGACCAGTAGTCATCAGCGTTGCCCGGTACGTTATCAGGGTTCGTATAACCCGATTCAGTAGTTGGGATATTGAAGCTAATCGTATCCGCACCCTCAGTTTCATTGGCACATTCAATCGCATCACGCAACGAGCCTGAGT
>CALHAO010000059.1 GCA_937931765.1 uncultured Thiotrichaceae bacterium | reverse complement strand
ATATATTGATGCTCACCACGCGGCAACAGGGTTAAATCCAGCTCCTGAGTGGTCACACTAAAACGATGCACCGGCCCCAGTTTGATGACCTTGCCGCCGTCCTCAAAAATATCCTGCTTATCACGCAGGCCGCGTATGGCTTGTTCTTTATGACCCTTGAGGCTGCTTTCCAGGTCATCAGCTTTGACGCTGTCATCCAGTTCACGTAGTTGCTTGGCTATATCACGAACCTTCATCACCAGCGTATCGGAGGCGAAGAAGGTGTTCAGTTCATCCATTTCGGTGAAACGGGTGGTGCGGCGTTTGATGGAGGCAATGATGCGTTGCGCCGCATCCATCAGGTTTTGCGCACGGCGCTGGCGTTCATTAATCAGTGATTGTTTGTGTGCTTCGAAGGAGTCGTGGACTTCTTCACGTTTGCCGATAATGTCAGCAAGAAATTCGTCTTGGTCGCTGAACTGGCTTTCCAGTTCTTCCATTTGTATCAGCAGGCGACTGAGTTGTTCGTCGCATTTATCCGGTGTGGTGGCTAAGTTCAGTGCGTTGGTGACACTCTGGCTGAATAGCTTGAACTGTACGCCGAATTGCGCGATGGCTTCCGATTTGCCGATGTCTTTTTTCTGGTGGGTGGTACGGGCGCGGAGTTGGTTGAGTCGGGCGTAAATCTCGGATATATCGTCGATAACTTTGGTGCGCACATTGGCGTCATCGACTTTGAGTGTTGCCATCAATTCCGATAACAGATCCAGGTCACCGGCCATTTTCTCCTGTGACTTGAGCACTTCTTCCAGTTTGAGCAGGGTATCGGCGTCCGATAAATCGCCTTCCAGTGCGACCAGTTTTTCCTGATACGGCTGTAATGCTTTGTCGCTGGCGAGGAAATGCACGGTATCCGAGCCGAGAGTGTCCTGCGCTTCAACCAGTGCCTGATCCAGTTCGGCGATCCGTTCCTGATTAATATAGCGGTACTCGCGGATGGTCATTAGGTGGCCGCGATGGTGGCGAATGCGGTTTAAGGCATCGACAAAATCTTCTGCCTCATCCCAGGTGTCGGGCATGATGGACGAGAAAATGGCCTTTTGCTCTGCTTCGGCTTCCTGCATGGCTTTGTCGGCCTGCACGCGGATGCTTTCCACCTTTTCAAATTCATCCAGTACCTTTTCAGAGGTACCGACTATTTCATGAACGGTGGTTTTAATCGCCGCCAGTTCGGGTTTATCCAGCCAGTAATAGGCTTCAAATAAACGCGAGCTGTCTTGGATGAGTTGGTTGTAATGCGCAGTGGAAACACTGGAATCTTCGATGCTGCGGGTGATGCTGTACAGGTCTGAAATCCCGCGTACCAGTTCGGCGTTACCAATTCGTGCGTAGAAACTATCACCAGTGGGTTGCTGGCTGGCGTATTCATCCGAGACATACGGGGTTTGCCAGATTTGCATGGGATGGATGCGGGTGGCTTCGTCGCTTTCGGAGCTGAATAACACCATCCGGCCATTTTCAGCGACGGCGTAACCGTGGCCAAATAAGGGGTTGCGCAGATCCTTTTCGATCATATTGTAGCTGAACAGCGCGTAATGCCCGGCTTCTGCACCGTAGAATATATACAGCACATCTTCGCCGTTGGGTGAACGCAGGCTGCGTTTGAAATGCAGGCCGCTCATGTCATGTTCAAACTGACGGCTCTCACCATTTTGCAGGTAGATGCCACCGGGGAAAATAATGCCGTGATCTTCCGGCAGGCGGATACAGGATTGGCCGATGGCATCAATGCGTTGCACTTGCTCAGTGAGGCGGTTGAAGACCAGATAACGCCAGGTTTCTTCGCGATAGGGCTGGACTTTCAGCAGAATCAGCTTGCCGACTTCAGCATAAAAAAAGCGTCCGTCATCCAGTGATTGGGTTTTATCAGCGACCTCTTCGCTGAAAATTCCCAGCCCGCTATCGGTATTGTTTTCGACCTTAATGGTCAGATCGCCGCCAAGGGTTTCTACAAACACCGTATCGAGGATACTCAGGTGTGGGTGGCGACCATGTACGGTGTCATCACGCCCGGCTTCTGTCCATTCAAAATCAATGGGGTTGGGCAGGGCGATGTCACGTTCGCCACGGTTATCAATATAAGTCAGTTCGCCTTGTGGGCTGAGTGCCCAACGGAAAACCCGTAAATCGGTGATGCGCTCGCCGATCTGGAAAGCGGCTAGCAGCTTACTATCCTTGACCATTAATTGGATCAGGCGGGCGTGTTTGTAGTAGGCGTAGAGTTCGCGGAAATCGCCCATGAAGCTGGTATTGGCAAGGAAGCTGTCTTGTAGTGCGACCGGTTGTAATTCGTACTGGCCATCGTCTTCGGCCAGCGTATAAAGCGTGAACACATCCTCAATACGGGTTTCTTTTTTCAGACCGATGAAAACATTGTAACCAAACAGTAACTGCTCACCGACCTGCACAATATCACGTGCGACGCAGTTGTTTTCTGTGCGCACCCGCAGGCGGCCGGTGACTTCCATCGCCGCACTTTTGAATTCAGCAAGGCGGGCGTTGTTGAGTTTGGAAGTGGCCTCTTCCAGTGCCTTGCCTTGTTTTTCTAAGCGGGTACGAATGATTTCGTAAGCGTTGCTTTCGGCGATGGTTTGGTTGGTGCTGCTGTTTTCTTCGGTCATGGTTTTTTACTTATTTTTGGTGATGTCGGTTTGGAAAATATTCACTTCTGCCAAACTGGCTTTCTTGATAGCAAGTCTTGTAGACGCGGATTCTTATCAGGAGGGCAATCTAATGCGGCATTGAATTTTTTCCACGCTGCCGCATCCAGATCAAACGTTACCTTATTTGCTAAGGTAAGATTTGCATTTTCTGAATACTCTTTCTCCTCTGCAATTGCAGCTTGTCGACGTTCACAAATAAACTCATCCACGATAGATTTATTGTCGCTGGCATATTTTTTTACCAAACTACGCGCTTCTTCCAGTCGTTGTTTCTTTGATTTCATGTCAACCTCCATAGAACAAAATGCTAGTTTATCAAAACGGCGTACAAGCACACCCGTCGCAACCACCCATCCCGGCAGCCCCTTTTTCAGGTAAACTCATACAACATGGGCTTGGGTCACAAGAACAATAACGATTCATAAACGTATCACCCTTAGATTTCCTCTGCTTCTCTGACGACTTGTGCAGTTGTAAGGCGGCCTGTTTACACGCATTAAAGCGCTGACGAATATCGGCCAGTGCTTTAAAGAAACCTCTGTTCGCAATCCGCTGTTTGGCGAATTCAGAGCACGACACTTCATTAGTAGCAATCCGGTACGCACAACAAAAGCCTTTGTGCGGCGAGATATGCCGTTGATAAGCCTCGATTGACCGGATTGCTACGCTCATGTCTTACTCCGACTTACCAGCCCCACCCAAAAACTTCTGAATCAACTGCTCAGCCGTAGGACTCTTCGACACCACACCTTCAATCGACTTCCCCAGCGATAACGAGCGGGCAAACGAGTTAAAGAAGTCCCCGTCACCCCCCACAATATCTACATTAGCATTAGCCAACGCTGTTGCCAGTGCCTTAGATTGCTCAATAGACATCGTCTCATTAGCCGCAATTTCAGACATCGCCCGCTCAAATTCTTTCTCCAGTTTAAGGCGGAATTCTTCATGGTCACGTGCACCATCCGACATCTGATCCATCGCTTTGAATTTCTCGACCAAGCCATCAGCTTCAGCCTGAAAGCGGGTACGGATAACTTCAGCTTCAGCGAAGCCTTTCTCTTTATCTCCGCGAGCTTTCGCCAGTGCAATCAGTTCATCACCTTTGGCCTCAGCTTCCATTTTTTCTTCCATAACCTGAGCTTCCATCATGCCTTCTTTGCCACGGGCAACTGTGGTCGCTTCAATCACCTTAGCCTCGGCCAGACCTTCGATTTCACGTGCTGCCGCATCCGCTTCACGTACCTGCGCTTTTGCTAAACCGGTCGCTGCCTGTTCAGCTTGCATACCTTCAGCCAGTTTCTTCTTCGCATCCGCCTGTTTAGCAGAAGCCTCCAGCTCAGCCGCTGCCATAATGTTGATTTCCTGCGCTTTATGAGTTGCTTTCGTCTCATCGGCTTCAGCTTGTTTGACCTGTTTTACCAATTCTTCTTCGGCTTCAGCTTGCGCTTTCAGGATCATCACCTGCTTATTGCGCTCAGCTTCGGATACTGCGCGGACTTCGTTAATTTTTTCTTCCTGCTCAGCGACAGTTTTATCTACCATAATGCGCTCACGCACTGTGTTGGCGATTTCCTTTTTCTGTTCTTCCACAGCCTTTTCTTTATCGATACGCTGTAACTCGACTTCACGCTCACGGGAAACCACTTCCAGTTCTTTGGCGCGAATCACTTTCTCTTCTTCGATGACGACCGCACGCTGGCGGTTGTGTGATGCTACTTCTACTTCACGCTTTTTATTCTCTTCCAGAATCTCCAGCTTTTCCTGCGTCGCAATCCGCGCCTGTTCGGAGCGCAAACGTTCTTCCTCGCGGACTTTTTCCGTTTCAGCACTTTCCCGTGCCTGAATGGTGTCGATCTCACGTTGTTGCCGGGCTTCGGCGTCAGCTTCCTGGCGTTCCAGTGCCAACATCGCCTCGCGTGTTTCAACGTCTTTTTTCTTCATGGCTAGCTGTTCATTACGCTCCAGATTATTGGTGTGAACATTGTGCGTTGCGGTCAGCTCAGTAATTTTACGGATACCCTCGGCATCAAGGATGTTATTAGGATCAAGCGATGATTTCGGTGTCTGTTCCAGGTAATCAATCGCCACATCTTCCAGCGCATAACCATTCAGATCATTACCAATCACTTCAACAATTTTGTCGCGGAAGCCAATACGGTCTTCAAACAGGTCAACAAAATTCATCTGCTTACCTACGGTTTTCAGCGCTTCGGCGAATTTCGCATTGAATAGTTCATGTACTGCATCACGGTCGGAAGCGCGCTCAACACCAATCGACTTGGCGACTTTCAAAACATCCTGACTGGTTTCGTTCACTCTCAGATAAAAAGCCACGCTAATATCAGCGCGGATATTATCTTTACAAATCAGACCATCTTTATTGGCACGGTCAACCTGCAGCGTGATCAGGGAGATTTTCATCAATTCTTTTTTATTAATGATCGGCCAAACCACGCCACCGGTAAACTTAACTTTAGGCGTGCTGCTAGTGTCGTTAACGATTAACGCCCAGCCCTGTGGCACCTTAACGTAGAAGCGGGTGATCATGACCACCAGGCCAATAACAACCAAAACAATAAGTGCCACAACGACCAGCGTCATGATTGAAAGTGTACCCATGATATTCTCCGGAAATTAAATTTTTATTAAATGCTAAGTCTAAGTGTTTGGATCTGAATTATAGTGTGGTGCATCTGGCTTATTTGCTGCCACGCACATGATAGGTGCTGCCTGCTGCATCGTGGCTGAGCAAAGCGACCTGATCGCCGCGACGAATCTGATTTGGTTCGTCGGCTCGTACTTTAATGATTAACCCTGCGCCGCCGTCCTGAAATTCAGCCTCACCAAAGGTGGCTGTGACTTTGCCGCTGCGCACGATGGCATACTGGCCGACAAGGTCAGTATTACTGGTGACACGCTGTTTTTTGAACAGTGGTTTCAGCGGTTGTAATAAGGGCGAAATGATTAGTGCGGCGACAACTGGTGTAATAACTAGCGCCCAAAACCCCACCATGATTTGTACCCATGTTTCGGGCAGCATGGGATAAATAAAATGCACCGCCAGAAAACATAGAACCCAGCTCACCAAGATAATGAAAGATAAGGTAATGGTGAGTGGAATGCCGTCTAGCTTGAATTTGCTAAGCCAGCCACCGAGTATGCCAGTATCGGTATCAGCGTCCAGGTCAGCATCACCCGAATCAATATCGACCACGCCTACCATCGCGCTTAACCAGTAAATAATGACCAGCACCAGTAGCCCGCTGAAAAATACAGTAGGGAATGTGAAAATATTATGAGTGAATGCTTCCATTTATTCGCCTTTTATTCGTTATAAATTGTTTGGATTTTTACGTCCTAGTATTGGTTTTGCTTTATTGTTATGTGTTTTTACAAGGTAATATTAGCGTAACCTATGATACTTATCTGTGAACTATTCACAAAATTAGGGTGACGAACTATGATTGCCCACTTTGCACAAGGATAGTCAAAATTGGGGTTTACTATTATTTGGAATAGCTGGGTTATGATTTCTCTCAATATCTATCAGAAAAATTGTAGGGTATAATTGTTTAATGAAATTAGTGTCAAAATTCCCCCGATTACTTTTATTAGTATTATTTTGTTTTCTCATCTCTCAACCGGTTGTGGTATTGGCGGAAGGCTTCGTTGCGTCTCCGGTGACTATCCAGCTGAAATGGAAGCATAAGTTTCAGTTTGCTGGTTACTATGCTGCGATGCACAAAGGCTTTTTTCAAGACGAAGGTTTGGATGTTACTTTGAAAGAAGGCGGGCCTGGTATTTCGCCTATTGAAAAAGTATTAGCCGGACATGAGTCTTTTTATGGCGTTGAGGCTGGTGAGCTATTGTATGAGCGCCTGCGCGGTAAACCATTGATTGCGGTTGCTAGTATTTATCAGCATTCACCTTCTGTTTTAATTACTCTGAAATCCTCTGATTTTCTGACACCACATGATTTAGCGGGTAAGCGTATCGGTATGCAGGTTCAGCGGCAAAATATTGTTGAAGTAGCGGCGATGTTTGTTCATGAAGGTGTGTCTCTGGATGCGCTACAGCTTACCGCTAATCTGCCACACCCTAAAGGTTTACAGAGCTTGCAGGATAATATGCTGGATGCTGATTATGGTTATCTCACCAGTGAACCTTATCTGATTAAGCAGTCCGGTGAAGAAGCACACTATATTCGTCCCATTAGTTATGGCATTGATTTTTACGGTGATGCGCTTTTCACCACAGAACAAGAGTTGCGCAAAAATCCGGACAGAGTGGCTGCGATGCGTAGAGCGGTGGTAAAGGGTTGGGAATATGCCATGCGTCACCCTGATGAAATCATCGCTATTATTTTGGAGCATTATGCATCACCTGAATTCCCCCAGGATTTTTTACAATATGAGGCGGAGCAGACTGTAAAATTGATGCATCCTGATATTGTTGCGGTAGGCCATATGAACCCGGATCGTTGGCAGCGTATGGCAGATATTATGGTGAATCTGAAGCTGGTAGACAACACGCATTATTTAAAGGGTTTTTTATATGATCCTGATGATTCGGGGTTGGGGCGATTGAGTTCCGTTGTCTATATGATGGCTGCATCATTGTTGGTACTGCTTGTGCTTGGCATGGGGCTATTCTGGCTAGTGCGCCGTTTACACCTGAGCGTCGAGCGTAAAACAGAAACGCTGCATCAGGAAGTCGAATTGCGCACTTTGGCTGAGCAGAAGCTCAATCATTACAGTGAGGTACTTGAGGAACGGCTTATTGCCCGCAGTAATGAGCTGACTGAAAAAGATAAAACTCTGAGCTTGTTGGAAAACCAGATGGATGTTGCCCATCAGGATAACTCACGTCTGTTGAACCAGATTAATGACAACCTTGAACCGGTGCTTTCAGTCATGGATGAGATGATGGCTCAACTGAAGACAGAAAAGCCGGATGGACAAGCGCGTTATGCAAACTGGAAAGAAAGACTGAGTGGCGCTTTAGATGAATTAAGCAAAGCTATTCCTGCCAGCCGCTTGATTGAGTCTGGCCCGGAACGGCAGGCATTGTTAGTTGAGGATGATGAGCTTAATCAGTTGGTGGCCAGAGAATTATTGAATTTGATTGGTATTTCGACAGTGGTTGCTGATGATGGTTATCAGGCATTGAAAATATTGCAAGACCAAGCGTTTGATCTGGTATTTATGGATATTAATATGCCAGGTATTGATGGTTACGAAACGACACGACGTATCAGGGCAGGGGGGAATAAAACACCCATTATTGCACTGACTGCGACGACTGAAGCTGGTAGCCGGAAGCGCTGTCTGGATGCAGGAATGGATGATTACTTATCTAAACCATTTGAATTGAGGGATTTAAAAACTGTTTCTGAACGCTGGGTTGACGCTAAGGTGGTTGCTATACCTGATGCGAGTGTGGGACAGTAATATCACTCAATCAGTTCAAGCGGAGAATTTATGACTTTTTCTATTGCTGCCCGTTGTCCGGACAGTGGACAATTTGGCGTGGCTATCAGCTCATCTTCCCCTTGTGTGGCCAGTCGTTGTGCCTTTACCCGTGCCGGAACCGGTGCGGCGTTAACCCAGAATATTACCGACCCACGGCTTGGCCCGATTATGCTGGATCTGCTGGCGCTTGGACGAAGTACGGAGGAAGCGGTGGCGGGTGCGGTGGGCGGTACACAGCATGCTGACTGGCGACAATTGATTCTGGTGGGTGAAGCAGGTGAACCGGTTATTTATACGGGTGCGCAGGCCTTAGGTGTTTGTGGTCAGTATGTTGGTAATGATTGTGCTGCAGCCGGTAACTTATTAGCTAATGAACAGGTGCCACACGCAATGGTTGAGGCTTTTGAAGCCAGCACGGGTGCGTTGGCGGAACGTTTGATGCTTGCGATGATAGCTGCGGTCGATGCTGGTGGTGAAGCCGGGCCGGTGCATTCAATGGGTTTGCAGGTCGCCGATAAAGTATCTTGGCCGGTAGTCGATTTGCGGGTTGACTGGAGTGATGATCCGTTAGTTGATATTCAGCGTTTATGGCAGGAGTACCAGCCACAGCAAAATGCTTATGTCACCCGTGCATTGAATCCATCTGAATCACCTTCTTATGGCGTGCCGGGGGATATGTGATGAATAGCCGTGAATTACTGAGCCGCCTTGTTGCTTTTGATACTACCAGTGCTGTATCTAATTTAGCCTTGATTGAGTTCGTGCAACAGTACTTGACTGAATCCGGCGTTGCCTCTCAGTTAGTGCATGATGATAGTGGCAAAAAAGCTAACCTTTATGCCACTATCGGGCCACAGGATAAATCAGGTGTGATGTTGTCCGGCCATACGGATGTTGTGCCAGTGAGTGGTCAGAACTGGAGCAGTGATCCTTTTGTACTGACCGCGCGTGATGAACGTTTATATGGGCGTGGCAGTTGTGATATGAAAGGCTTTATTGCCAGTGCGTTGGCGGTGGTGCCGCGTTTATCTCAAGCTGAGTTACATACACCGATCCATCTGGCTTTCTCTTATGACGAAGAGGTGGGTTGTCTGGGTGTGCGGCGTTTGATTGACATGATGGCTGATTTGCCGGTGCGTCCGGCGATGGCGATTATTGGTGAACCTACGCTGATGAATCTGATGATTGCGCATAAGGGTAAGCGCTCCATCCGCGTGACAGTAGAGGGAGTGAATTGCCATTCGGCTTATCCGACGGAAGGCGTTAATGCGATTGAGTATGCTGCTGAGTTGGTGGCAGAAATCCGCCGTATCCATGCGCAATTTAAAGTAGATGGGCCATTTGATGATGATTACCGTGTGCCGCATACCACATTGCACGTGGGGGTATTTAATGGTGGAACAGCGTTAAATATTGTGCCGCATCATTGTCAGTTTGATTTTGAAATCCGCCACCTTCCCGAAGATAACCCGGAGCAGGTCATCGCCCGCATTCAGGCGTATGCCGATGAAGTGTTAGTGCCTGCGATGCAGGTGGCTGGTAATTCCGCTGCATCGGGAGCGATTCGATTTACTGAGCTGTCAGGTTACCCCGGATTGTTCACGGCTCCGGATGCTGATGTGGTCGGCTTTGTGCGTGGTCTACTCGACCATGAGGCTGTACCGGATAAGATTAGCTTTGGTACGGAAGGTGGTTTGTTTAGTGAACGCTTGGGTATTCCTGCCGTTGTTTGTGGGCCGGGAAGTATTCAGCAGGCACACAAAGCTGATGAGTACGTTGCGATTGATCAGTTGGCGCAGTGTGATCAGATGATGGAAAATCTGTTCAGAGCAATAAGTATTCGCTAATCAAGCTGCTTATTTTATGCACCAATAGTGTGCGCCTGCAGCGGGAATGCAATTTAAGTCTCATGCAGGCGCTTGAGCACTGATTTTATCCTAGTTTTGCAATATACTGCCGCCCCAACAAGTTTGTTCAGAAGTAATTGTTTTGCAATTGTTTCAGGTGTGGTCATTCGTGGGGATTGGCGCTATTTCTGAAGGTGCGGTTTCTGGTGTTTGGCTGGTGTGATGAAGTCAGCGTTCTGTTGTCATACAGAGCCACTTTTAGGATCGAATATTCATGAAACTCGAAAACCTTAATCAAATTGTACAGTCTACTGTGTCTGGTCGTATGGAGTTTGTGCGCCTCGCCATAGCAGCGTTGTTTGTGGTCGGCGTTATGCTGATGACTATGACCATTATGCCGGATACACCTAATGGTGTGTTGCTGGTTGTTGCGGCGGTGATTGGCGGCTACATGGCGCTGAATATTGGTGCTAACGATGTGGCGAATAATGTTGGCCCTGCGGTAGGCTCTAAAGCCATTACTATCTTTTGGGCCATTGTTATTGCGGGTATTTTTGAAGCATCAGGGGCGATTATTGCCGGTGGTGATGTGGTCAGCACGGTGAAAAAAGGCATTATTGATCCTGCGCTGATTGGTAGCTCGGATGAGTTTATCTGGTTGATGATGGGGGCTTTGCTGGCGGCTTCTATCTGGTTGAATCTGGCGACTTATGTCGGTGCACCTGTATCGACAACGCACTCTATTGTCGGCGGTGTCATGGGCGCAGGTATTGCGGCTGGCGGGTTTGGTGTTGTGGATTGGGTTACACTGTCTCAGATTGTAGCGAGTTGGGTCATTTCCCCCATGTTTGGTGGTGTCATCGCTGCATTTACCCTGTACCTGATTAAGCGTACGATTACTTACCAGAAAGACAAACTCACGGCTGCTGAGCGCTGGGTGCCTATCTATATTGCCTTTATGGGCTGGGCGTTCAGTACCTATCTGATTCTCAAAGGTTTGAAAAAACTCGTTAAGCTGGATTTTTTAACGGCTGCATTCATCGGCCTGTTAATTGCCGGTGCTATTTATCTTTTGACAAAAAGCTACATCAGCAAGCGTTGTAAAGAGTTGGACAATGATAAGTTCAGTGTCAGTAGTCTGTTTACGGTACCGTTGATTTTTAGTGCTGCCCTGTTGAGCTTTGCCCACGGTGCCAATGATGTGGCGAATGCAGTAGGGCCTCTGGCTGCGATTAATGATGCAGTGAGTACCGCAACTATCCACGCTAAAGCTGATATTCCGTTGTGGATACTGTTGATCGGTGCGGTGGGTATTGCGCTCGGTTTGGCGCTCTATGGCCCGAAATTGATTAAGGTGGTGGGTTCTGAAATTACAGAACTGGATCAGATGCGGGCTTTCTGTGTGGCGCTGGCTGCGGCGGTTACGGTGATTATTGCCAGTCAGCTTGGGTTGCCGGTCAGCTCTACGCATGTGGCGGTGGGCGCTGTGTTCGGGGTTGGTTTCTTGCGTGAAGCGATTAAGGCTAACTATGTAACTATTATCGAAGATATTCGTTCACATCATGCCGATAATAACCGCACCGAAGAAGATCTGGAGCAGTTTTTTACTGATTTTGAAGACGCTGATTTTAAGCATAAAGATCAGATGATCAAAACATTGAAGAAGAATTCAATGGCATCAGATCTGAAAAAAGGTGAGCGTAAGAAGCTCAAGAAGCAGCATAAAGAAGAATTGGTACGCCGTTCTGCACTATATAAAATTGCCGTGGCGTGGGTGATTACTGTGCCGGTTTCTGCCTTTATGTCGGCTATGTTTTACTTCACTATCCGGGGCATGTTGCTCTGATACAGGTTTTATCTGCACCACTGTTAGTCTAAACACTAGTAGTGGTTGTGTCAGTGTGCCAAATTCCACAGCGTATTTATGACAGCCTGTCGATCATCGGTCGACAGGCATGTTCAAGTTGGGTACCATTGAGGATTAATGGGGCAATAAAAAATAATAATATGTCGCTGACAAAAGTTAAACATTTCTTTAGCTGGTGGGGTGAAGGTTTATTCCTTGGCCTGCCTGGCTCATTCCGGCAGCTGTTTCGTTCAGAACGGCCACGTCTGATGCTACAACCTATCGGTGATGACCGTCTAGCCATATTTTGGCGGCAGGATGGTAAGCAGAAAAGCTGTGGCGAGTTTGATCTGCAGCGGGGCGCTTTTGATTTTCAACGTATAGCTAAGCAATGTGCAAAAAGTAAAAAATACCTATTGGAGCTGGCGTTGGATAAGCGGCAGGCTTTGCACTTACAGCATAATTTCCCGGAAGCTGCACAAGATAATATCAAGCAGGTAGTCAGTTACCAGCTGGATAGGCTGACACCATTTGCTGCGGCTGATGCTTATTTTGATGCCAGTGTGGCGAGTCGTGATAAGGCTAAAAAAGAAGTGCGGGCAGATATTTATGTCGCACCGAAAATGCTGGTTGATAAAATAGCCGCACGGTTCAGTGATCTGGGTATTCCAAGTTTTGATTCGGTGTCTACGGCTAATGGTTCGGCTAGCCTCAGTCACGGGCGTGATGTGAGCGCCCACTCATCTATTTCTGAGTCTTGGTCACGAATCCCTCTGTACTTTTTTCTGGCAGCGTTAGTGCTTTCTCTGGCTGCGCCTGTTTTGTATAAACAGCGGCGTGTGGATCAGATTGCAACAGCTTTAAGTGATTTAAAACGTGATTCAGCAGGCCAGCTGGAAGTTCGTGATAAATTATTAGCCGCTGAAGACGCGCTGGTCTTTTTGAAGGAGCGCCGTCGCACTTCGCCGGTAGCACTGGAAATTGTTGAGAAATTGTCTGCGGAAATTCCGATGCATACCTGGCTTGAACGCTTGGAGCTAGAAGGGCAGCAGGTGCAAATTCGTGGTGAATCCCGCAAGGCGCTGACACTGATTGATACGCTGGAAGAGTCTGCTCATTTTAAGCGGGTGAGTTTTAAATCGCCGGTTACCCGCAGTAAGAATAGTGGCAAAGATAAGTTTCACATTCAGGCGCAAGTGGAGATGAATCATGAGTGATGGATTGATGTCACGCCGTAATCAACCGTTGATTGCCTGGTTGTTGCTCCTGTTGGTGGTGCTTGTCGGGGCGGTTTTTGTGGTGTTGCCAGTATTGGCTAAATCACAGGAACTCAGTGATCAGGTTGATTCCGGTTATCGTCAGCTGACCAAAATGCGTCAGATTAAACAGGCCACCCCAGAATTTATTGCCGAATATGAGCGTGTTCAGGCACAAGGGCTGGATAAGTTGTTTTATCCCGAAGGCATGACAGCCGCGCAGGTGGGTAAAGAATTACAAAAACAACTGGCGGATGTCATCACGCAGCGCAGAGGTATATTGACCAGTTCGGAGGTGATTGATGATCTTGCCAATGAAGATGATGAGCAAGAAGATAGTGGTTATCGCCGGGTGACTGTCCAGGCTGATTTTAAAGGTGATACCGCGTTATTACGTGAAGTGTTGCATCAGGCTTACCGCTCACGGCCATTGATGTTTGTTGATCGACTGGAAGTTAAGCCGCAACGCGATAGTGGTGAGGGCAGCGAAGGTAATAAACAACAATTGAAAGGCACGGTACGGATTTCAACTTATTGGCGTGGAGGCGAGACTAACGATGAAACGGTTAATTAATCCACCCATACAGAATTTGCTCTGGCTGGGCGGAATTGCTTGTTTGGGGCTGGCGGTCTGGAGTGTCTGGCAATTACGGCAGGCCGAAGAACAGCAGTTTTCTACAGCGGGAGTGAGTGTTGATATTCCTAATGCAAGTGAGCTGAGTATTCCAGGCGTGCGTCAATATCGTCGCTTAGTGGAGGCACCTTTATTTTGGGAAACACGTGCCCGCCCGAAAATAGCACCTCCGCCACCCAGAGTGGCTACCGTAGTCAAAGAGCCTGAAGTGGTTGAGGTCGAACTGACACCGCCGATGGGGCGTTTGGTGGGTATTGTTGATTTGGGTGCTAAAAAATATGCATTAGTCAGAAACGAGAGTGAAAATAAAACCTTGTATAAAGGTGATGTTTGGGAAGGCTGGACGATTCAGGATATTAACTCCGAACGGGTGGTGATTTCGGCTGGGAAGCAACGCACTGAAATTGCACTGATTGGTGACTTTGAAGCACCGGCAGCCAACAAGCAGATGCTGGCATCCCGCCAGCGACAGGATCAACGTAAGCGTAATCGCCAGCAGCAAATTCGTCAGGCACAGCAAAAACAACAAGCTCAACAGGCGCGCAATTATGACCGGGCTGGGGGGCAGCAAGGGGCGCAGTCTAAACAGAACGGTGTGGTGTCACAGGTTAACCCAGCACAACAGCAAAGTCAGGCAGTGCAACAAACACAACCAGCACAGCAGGCTGAACCAGCTCCTGTCTTATCGATTAAAGAGGCTCTTGAGGCACGTCAGCGTCTAATGGCATCCCGTTGGGGTAAAGAGCAGAAAAAATAGAATACTCACTTTATTAATCATTGTTAATAATAGAGTCATCCGATGAGTAGTAATGTTAATCGGATAAGCTAAAAGCTATAATAAACCTGAAATAAAAATTATAAAAATAAAGTAATAATGGGGTTTGCTTTGTGACTAACAAAAAAATAATGGCGGCTGTAATCAGCGCCCTGTGCGTGCTATCGGCATGCTCTTCTGTCAAAGACAGTCCGGGCTTTCGTAAAAATGTAAATACCAATCCATTCCAGCGTAGTGCTGCGGTGAAAACCTTAGGCGAATCAGCACTGAGTGAGGTTGCGCCGCTCTATACGGCGGCTCCAGTGGCACAACGGGCTGCTTATGCACCCGCCAGGCAGGCTCCTGCTCAACCTGCCCGTCAATATCAACAACCTGAAGCTGATATGGAGCTGATTCTTGGTGATCATCAGTATTATCGTAAGGATGTTGCTCGTCCCACGATGGTTGGTAGCCGCAGTGGGCCTGGCGTTGCGCTGAACTTTGAGCGCGCCAGTATTCGTGAAGTCGTGGGTGTGGTATTGGGTGATATTCTCAAGAAAACCTATATTGTTGAGCCGGGTGTTGAGGGTGAGGTTACCATTAATTCCAGCGAGCCTATTCCGCGTGGTAGCCTGATTCCGACGTTAGAGTCATTATTACAGACTCAGGGGGCTGTACTTTATCAGGATGAAACCGGTGGTTACCGTGTGGCAGCCCGGTCAAACCTGAAAGGCCGTGGTTTTATGCCATCGACCTCAGGGAAAATCAAGCCGGGTTATAATATTCAGGTGGTGCCCTTGCGCTATATTCCGGTGACAGAAATGCAGAAAATCCTGGAGCCACTGGCCAGCCCGGATGCCTTTGTGCGGGTGGATACTAACCGTAATATTTTGGTATTAGCCGGAACCAGCTCTGAGCTGTCTAATCTGATGGCAACTATCCGCACCTTTGATGTAGACGTGCTGCAGGGTATGTCGGTCGGGATTTATAAGATTAAGAATGTCGAAGCTCAGATCGTAGCAAAAAATCTTGATGCGTTGTTCGGTGAAAGCGGCAATAGCCCGATGGCGGGTATGGTTAAGATTATGCCGATTGAGCATATGAATAGTGTGATGATTATTTCTGCCAGCCCGGAATATCTCAAAGAAATGAAAAACTGGGTTGATCGATTTGATAAGGCAGGAAAGGTCGAGGGCCAGCAGCTATACGTGTACAAAGTGCAGAATGGTAACGCTGAACACCTGGCAGAAATGTTGTCACAAATTTTTTCTGGTAAAGGTAGCAGTAGGAAAACTAAAGGTACACTGACCTCTAGTCTGGCACCGGGGCTTCAGCCTGCCACTGTAGGTGGTGCGGAAGGTGCTTCGACAGATAATAAGATTAAAACAATGCTGGGCGGCAGTAATACTAATGGTAGCGGCGGTGTAACCATTGATCCGGATGCTGACGTTAAAATTGTGGCGGATAAAACCAATAATTCATTGATGATTTTATCCAGCGAGGCCATGTATAAACAGATTCAGGAAGCACTGGTGCGTATTGATACGATGCCGATGCAGGTACAGGTGGAAGCGACCATTATGGAAGTCACACTGAATGAAAGTATGGAGCACGGGCTGCAATGGTATTTCAGAAATAATAAAAATACATTAGGTGGTCTCGGTGTAGGTAGCTTGGGCTCTTCGACACCTGGCGGTTTCTCATTCTCACTCAGTGGCGGTCTTAATGGTATTGAAGGTGTGATAAGTGCATTGGCACGTGAATCTGATGTGAAAGTTATTTCTTCACCTTCTGTGTTGGTACTGGATAACCAGACAGCAGAAATCAGAGTCGGTGATCAGCAGCCTATTTATGCCAGTGCTTCATCCAGCTCTGATGGCGAGGTGTTAACACAGTCCGTGCAATATAAGGATACGGGTGTGTCGTTAACGGTGACGCCACAGGTTAATTCAAATGGCTTGGTGAAAATGGATATTAATCAGGATATTACGGATGTAGGTGATGAAGACACGGTCACCGGTAACCGTAGTTTTCTGCAGCGTAGAATTAAAAGTACCATCGCGGTACAAAGTGGTTCGACCATCGTGCTGGGTGGCCTGATTCGTGAGAATAAGAGTCAGAGTGATGCGGGTGTGCCGGTGCTTAAGGATCTGCCTATCGTGGGTAAGGCCTTTAAGAACTATTCCCGTTCCGGCAAGCGTACTGAACTACTGGTGCTGATTACGCCAACAGCGATTAAAGATCAGTCAGGTCTGGTGAAAACAGGGCAGGAAATGCGTGATCG
>CALHAO010000058.1 GCA_937931765.1 uncultured Thiotrichaceae bacterium | reverse complement strand
CCGGCATAAGTCCCGGTAAATTCTGTTGACCGCCCAACTCCTGCATTAATAACATAGTGCGTAGGGCATCGCGGTTATTATTGCCATTCCTGTTCTGGTAGTTGCGGTTACCTGTCCATGAATTCCACGGGCTAACATTATTTCCCCACGGCATGCCCATCCCAGAATTATTCCCACCCCAAGGCATCTGATTACCCCACGGCACGATCGAACCCGGACTGGCACTCCAGGCATTCCATGGCATCATGGTAGAAGGCATACTTCCCCACGGTGAACCGTTGCTACCCATAGGTGACATACTAAAAGGCGACATGCCCATTGGCCCAGCACTGGTAAAACCGTTATTCAACGGAGAAAATCCACCCGGCATGCCAGGCATCGTATTCCACGGCGCAAATACTGTGCCCATTGGATTTGTTGGCATCATGGAAGCCCCATATGCAGCCGACACCCCGAACATCACTAACCCGGCACTCAGCAACATCTTCTGTTTATTCATACCCAAACCCGCCTGATTAATATTTTTCTTCATGGTTGAAGTGTAATTCAATTCTGACCTAGATTCATTATAACGCACACGAAGCACTACATGTGATACCTGCACCCTTTGTCGACATTATCCTCATAATGTACACACGACACATATAATTCTATCTGACTATTGCAAAATAGCTCCATGCAAACCCCAAACGAGGAAAACCCCATGAGAAAACAAGCAATCTTTTCAATCATAGCAGCTACTTTACTATCCACCGCCTTTACTACAGCCCAGGCTGGCTGGGTATCCGCCAGCAATGGCACTGTTCCTGCTGGCGCATTAGAAAGTGGAAACGAAGCCAATGGCGCAACACTTTATGCTTGTCGTGCACAGCACAATGGTGGCATGCACCCCGGCAAAGTCCGCAGCGCTTTCCGAGCTTGTAATATTGGTTGGGGTGGCAAAGAAATTGCAATAAGCAACTATCAAGTTTACGTGATCTGGCAACAGGCTCAAAATGGGCAGGTTCCAGCAGGAGCAGTCGCTGGTGGTCAAGAGGCTAATGGTGAAAAGCTCTATATTTGTCGTGGCAACTATCAGGGTGGCATTCATTCCGGCAAAGTCCGGGGCGCATTCGGCGGTTGTAATATTAGCTGGGGCGGCAAAGAAGTGAAAATAAACCCTTACCAGGTTCTGGTTCACTGATCAATGGAACAACGAACGGGCAGATTCTATCTGCTCGTTTCATCAGTCAACCCGAGCTTCGCACCGGCAGCTTATGCCGCCGCCAAATCCAATCGCGGCACTGCTGATAACAAGGTCTGCGTATAAGCATGCTGCGGGTTACCGCATACATCAGCCGTATCGCCCTGCTCCACCACCTTGCCTTTATACATCACCACCGTCTGATCACAAAGGTATTCAACCACTGCAATATTATGGGTGATAAACAACAAAGTCAGATCATTCTCCGCACGTATATCCAATAATAATTGCAGAATTTCCGCCTGTACGGACACATCTAACGCACTGGTTATTTCATCACAGACAATAAACTCAGGGTTCAACACTAAAGCTCGCGCCAAGCCGATACGCTGCCGTTGACCACCGGAAAATTCATGCGGATAACGCCACAGAAAATCACGTTTTAACTGCACCTTCTCCATAATTTGTCCAGCCAGCTCGATGCGTTCTTCACGGCTATTGCCGATACCATGTACCTTCATTGGTTCAGTCAGCGCCGTTTCAACCAACAAGCGTGGATTCAGTGAAGACTGCGGGTCTTGAAAAGCAATTTGCATATCAGCCCGCACTTCACGCATTTCATGAGCAGATAAGGTGGTCAACTCGCGGTCATATAACTTAACGCTGCCGGAGGTTGCTTCCTCCAACTGCAGAATAGCCCGGCCCAATGTTGTTTTGCCACACCCGGATTCACCAACCAATGCCATGATTTGGCCTTTGGGAATTTCCAAACTGACATCATCAACCGCTTTTACGTAATCGACCGTATTGCGGAAAATGCCTTTTTTGATCGGGAACCAGACTTTTAGGTCTTTTACTTTGATAAGGGGTTGAGTTGGGGCGGGGAGGTTTTTAGCCTTCACCTCACGCCGCGCCAAATTATCCGGCACCGCCGCCAACAACTCTTTCGTATAATCATGCTGAGGACGCCGCAATAAATCACGCGTCGCTCCCACTTCCACTAGCTTACCACGCTGCATCACCCCAACCTGCTGCGCCATCTGTGACACCACACCAAAATCATGGGTGATGAACAGCGTACTCATACCAGTATTATCCTGTAGCTCGCGCATTAGTTTGAGTATTTCAGCCTGCACCGTAACATCCAGCGCGGTTGTCGGTTCATCAGCAATCAACAGCTCCGGCTCACACGCCAGTGCCATCGCAATCATCACCCGCTGACGCTGGCCGCCGGATAATTGATGCGGAAAATCGCGAAACCGGCCCGTGGCGTTGGGGATATGCACTTGTTCCAACGCCAGAATAGCTCGTTCTTCAGCTTCTGCTTCGGTCATTTCCGGGTTATGCAACAACAAGGCTTCAATAATTTGTTCACCGATGGAGAACACCGGATTCAACGACGTCATCGGTTCCTGAAAGATCATCGCTATTTGCGAACCACGAATGCTTCTTAAGGCATTATCTTTCAGCTTCAGCATATCCTGGCCATTAAACAGAATTTGGCCCGCCGGGTGCGTGGCAATACCATAAGGCAACAAGCAAATCACCGACAACGCAGTAATCGATTTACCACTGCCTGATTCACCCACCAGGCAAAAGGTTTCGCCTTTGGGAATCGAAAAACTGACATCATCAACCGCTTTCACTACCTCACCACCACTTTGCAGGTAGGTATGGAGATTGCGCACTTCTAATAAGGGCTGACTCATCAGTTTACCCCCGAATTACGTGACATGTGCGGATCAATCGCATCACGCAAAGCTTCACCAATCAGGTTATAAGCAAATACGGTCATGAAAATAGCCCCACCGGGAAAGGCTGCCATCCACCAATTAAAGGTCGAGGATTTTACCGCCTGATCCAACATCTGCCCCCAGGATGGCGCACCGACCACACCTAAACCGAGAAAGCTTAATGTCGCCTCAGCAAGAATAGCGGAAGCCACTCCAAAACTGGCCGCTACCAGCAACGGTGCAACACCATTCGGCAGCATGTGACGAAATAAAACGGAACGTAAAGGCAAACCGCTGGCAATAGCCGCCTGCACATAATCCTGTTTACGTAATTTGAGGAATTCAGCACGGATATAACGCGCATAACCTGACCAGCTGGTCACGCCGA
>CALHAO010000057.1 GCA_937931765.1 uncultured Thiotrichaceae bacterium | reverse complement strand
TGTTCTTTCTTACGTTCCAGTGTCTCTTTGATAACTTCATCAGCAACGTTCTTAGGACATGCTGCATAGTGATCAAATTCCATTGAGAACTGACCACGACCAGAAGTCATAGTACGCAGATCACCAATGTAACCAAACATTTCAGACAGTGGCGCATCCGCTTTAATACGAACGCCAGTCGGGCCAGCTTCCTGAGACTTGATCATCGAACGACGACGATTCAAATCGCCGATAACATCACCTACGTGATCTTCCGGCGTGAATACATCAACGCGCATGATTGGCTCAAGCATCTGTGGGCCAGCTTTAGTCATGGTCTGACGGTAACCACCTTTAGCAGCGATTTCAAAAGCAATCGCAGAGGAGTCAACCGCGTGGAAACCACCATCCAACAACGTTACTTTAACGTCGACAACAGGGAATCCAGCCAGAACACCTGTATCCATGCTCATTCTGAAACCTTTCTCAACCGCAGGCCAGAATTCGCGAGGAACATTACCACCAGTAACCTTAGACTCAAAGATAAAGCCTTCGCCTACTTCGCTCGGCTCCATGATGTAGTCGATCTTACCGAACTGACCAGAACCACCAGACTGCTTCTTGTGCGTGTAGCTATCTTCAGTCACCTGAGTGATAGACTCGCGGTATGCAACCTGTGGCTTACCAACTACTACATCAACACCGTGGGTACGACGCAGGATATCAACCTTGATATCTAAGTGAAGTTCGCCCATGCCTTTGATAATGGTTTCGCCTGAATCTTCATCAGTCTCAACACGGAAAGACGGATCTTCCTGCATCATCTTGTTCAGTGCGATACCCATTTTCTCAGCTGCTGCCTTATCTTTCGGCGCGATAGCAATCGAGATAACCGGATCAGGGAACACCATTGGCTCCAGTGTCGCCGGATTGTTCACATCAGCCAATGTATGACCGGTTTGAACATTCTTCAGACCTACCAGTGCAATGATGTCACCGGCCTGAGCTGAATGAATTTCATTACGCTCATCAGCGTGCATCTCAACCATCCGGCCAATACGCTCAGTCTTACCGGTAAAGGTATTCAGCAACGTGTCACCCTTCTTCAGGGTACCGGAGTAGATACGGGTAAAGGTCAGCGCACCAAAACGGTCATCCATGATCTTAAATGCCAACGCACGTAATGGCGCTTCCGGATCAACAATCGCGAAGTTACCGGTTTCAACACCTTCCAGATCAACTTCTGGCTGAGGTGGAACTTCCATCGGGTTAGGCAGGTAATCAACAACCGCATCCAACACCAACTGTACACCTTTGTTCTTGAACGCAGATCCACATAAGGTCGGGAAGAAGTCCAGCGCGATAGTACCTTTACGGATACAACGCTTGATCTCGTCTAGAGGCGGCTCAGTACCTTCTTCAAGATAAGCTTCAAACAGGTCATCGTCCTGTTCCAGCGCAGTCTCAAGCAACATCTCACGGTATTCCTCAACGATATCAACCATATCTTCAGGAACATCGCCGATGGTGTAATTCATCGGATCACCAGAGTCATCCCAGATCCATGACTTGCGGGTCAACAGATCAACCACACCCACGAAGTTTTCTTCGATACCAATCGGCAATACCATTACCAACGGATTAGCAGCCAGTACTTCACGTACCTGCTTCACTACGCGATAGAAATCACCGCCCATGCGATCCAACTTATTAACGAAAATGACACGTGCCACTTCAGATTCGTTCGCATAACGCCAGTTGGTCTCAGATTGTGGCTCAACACCACCGGAAGCACAGAATACACCTACACCACCATCCAACACTTTCAGAGAACGATAAACTTCGATAGTGAAGTCAACGTGTCCGGGGGTGTCGATGATATTGAACTGGTGATCCTTCCAGAAACAAGTCGTTGCAGCGGACTGGATGGTAATTCCACGCTCAGCTTCCTGCTCCATGAAGTCAGTGGTGGACGCGCCATCATGTACTTCACCGATCTTGTGAATTTTGCCGGTTAATTTGAGGATACGCTCAGTTGTCGTGGTTTTCCCCGCATCAACGTGTGCGAAGATACCGATATTCCGGTATTTACTTAAGTCCGTCATTGTCTAAAATCTCATTTAAATGCAATAGCCTGCTGGTCATCAGCCGTGGATTTGTTATGGCAGATAATCCACTGATCCGGTGCTTAACTACCGGACTAGTCTGCCGTGATTTGCACCTTACTAAAGGAAAAATCCGGCAAAAGCGGCAATACTAATCGTCTGCCACTTGATTTGGAAGTACTTTTGTGCAAATAAAGCGGTGCAGATTGTAATTCATATTACCAACGGTAGTAAGGGGTCGATAAAAATAAAGTGGGCGGCCCTAACTTGAAAAAGCCAATACACCCCATATACAAGTGGTTTGCAATGTGACTGGAGTCCCGTTTTGGAACAATACAGAGGTACCACCATTCTGAGTGTACGCCGGAATGGAAAAGTAGTAATTGGCGGTGATGGCCAGGTAACGCTCGGCAACACAGTCATGAAAGGAAACGCCCGCAAAGTACGCCGTCTTTATGATGATAAGGTACTGGCTGGTTTTGCCGGTGGCACAGCGGATGCCTTTACCCTGTTTGAGCGTTTTGAAGCCAAATTACAACAACACAATGGCAACCTGACCCGTGCAGCGGTTGAGCTGGCCAAAGACTGGCGCACAGATCGCATGTTGCGCAAGCTGGAAGCCCTACTGATTGTGGCCGATGAAACCGCGTCACTATTAATTACCGGTAATGGTGATGTAGTGGAGCAGGAACATGACCTGATTGCTATCGGTTCCGGTGGTGCTTTTGCACAAGCTTCGGCCCGCGCATTGCGGGAAAACACCGAATTATCTGCACGGGAAATTGTGGAAAAAAGCCTGCTGATTACTGCTGACATCTGCATCTATAGTAATAACAACCTGACCATTGAGGAGCTGTAAATAATGTCTAGCATGACACCCCGCGAAATCGTTCAGGAACTGGACAAACACGTCATCGGTCAGGACAAGGCCAAACGCTCCGTCGCTATTGCACTGCGTAACCGCTGGCGTCGCCTGCAGTTGGATGATGCATTGCGCCCTGAAGTAACGCCTAAGAATATTCTGATGATCGGCCCGACCGGTGTCGGTAAAACAGAAATCGCCCGTCGTCTGGCTAAGCTGGCCAATGCACCTTTTATTAAGGTGGAAGCTACCAAGTTCACTGAAGTGGGTTATGTGGGTAAGGAAGTGGATTCCATTATCCGCGATCTGGCCGACGTGGCAATCAAAATGCTGCGTGAGCAGGAAGTTGAGAAAGTAAAATTTCGCGCTGAAGAAGCCGCTGAAGAACGCATTCTTGATACCTTGTTACCCGGCCCGAAAAAAGAAACGTCGGTCAACGATTGGTTAGCCGTTGATGAAGATGAGTTGGGTAAAGAAAAGGTAGAACAAAATCCGACCCGACAGAAATTCCGCAAAAAACTGCGCGAAGGCGATCTTGATGAAAAAGAAATCGAGATTGAAACTGCTGCGGCTAAGATGGGCGTTGAAATTATGACGCCACCGGGCATGGAAGAAATGGCCAGCCAGTTGCAAGGTATGTTCCAGAACATGGGCAACCAGAAAAAAAGTAAGCGTAAGATGAAAATCAAAGACGCGCTGAAAGTGTTAACCGAAGAAGAAGCGCACAAAATGGTTAACGAGGAAGAGCTGAAGCAACGCGCCTTAGACGTGATGGAAAATAACGGCATTGTCTTCCTGGACGAAATAGACAAGGTCGTGCGCAGCGGTAATTCGAGTGGTGCTGATGTGTCACGTGAAGGTGTGCAACGCGACCTTCTACCCCTTATTGAGGGTTCTACCGTCACTACTAAATATGGCATGGTTAAAACCGACCACATTTTATTTATTGCGTCTGGTGCGTTCCATGTGTCTAAACCTTCGGATCTGATACCAGAATTACAGGGTCGTCTACCGATTCGGGTAGAAATGGAAGCACTGACGGCTGATGACTTTGAGCGTATCCTGACAGAGCCTGATGCATCACTCACCGAACAATATGTCGGCTTGTTGAAAACAGAAGGTGTGGAACTGGAATTCCTGCCGGAAGGTGTACGCCGGATTGCCGAGATTGCCTTTGAAGTAAACGAAAGTACTGAAAATATTGGTGCACGCCGTTTACACACGGTGGTTGAACGTCTGTTGGAAACGGTTTTGTTTGAAGCACCGGATTGCGAAGGCAAGAAAACGGTTGATGCAGCTTACGTAGATTCCATCCTTGCTGAACTGGTTAAAGATGAAGATCTAAGCCGTTACATTTTATAAGAGAGCAAATTATGGCAACGCCAACTAATTTAACCTTGAACCAGAAATCACGTGAGCTGGAAATCAGCTGGCCGGATGGCAAAACCCACGTGATGAGCTGTGAGTATCTACGTGTCAACTCGCCATCCGCTGAAGTAAAAGGTCACGGGCCGGGCCAAGAAACACTGCAGATCGGCAAGGAAAACGTCAATATCACTGCGATTGAACAAGTCGGTCATTATGCAGTAAAGCTGGTCTATGATGACAACCACGACAGCGGACTGTATGACTGGAACCTGCTGTATAATCTGGGTGAAAACCAAGAGGAATACTGGGCAGAGTACCTGGAAAAACTCGCTGAAGCAGGCTATGAACGTAAAACTGAAGGACAGGTCATCTGATTATGGCTGAAAGCAAGCAGCAGCCATTAGCTGACGTATTGGACAAGCTCAAGTACAACGAGGCAGGACTAGTGCCTGCCGTCGCCCAACAGCATGATACCGGCGAAGTACTGATGATGGCGTGGATGAACCGCGCCTCCATCGAAGAAACGTTGGAAACCAGCAGGGTTTGTTATTGGTCACGCTCCCGCCAGAACTTCTGGCGTAAGGGTGAAACTTCCGGACAGGTGCAGATGCTTAAGGGACTGCGCTTTGACTGTGATTTAGATACAATTTTGTTGCTGGTGGATCAGCAGGGTGCAGCATGTCATACCGGACGGCGGCATTGTTTTTTCTATAATGCGAATGCTGAGCAGGTGGTGATTGATAGTGAGCCGATGGTTGATCCTGCGGAGTTGTATGGGGAGAAGTGATTAACTACTCTTCTAAACCCTTTTTTAAGCTAGCTGAAGCGACCTGATTTGGTGTGGCTTTAGTAACTCTGGCCGCCGCACCCTCTTTCATTTCTTTCACAGACTGCAATAATTTATTGCCAATCTCTTCACCTGTCAGCGCTTTATCTTCAATGCTCATCTTGTATGTTTATCCAGCAAGTAATCATAGTAGTCCTGCTTCACATTTTGTCTGCCCAGACTCTGAGGAAGAATTCCTGTTATTTGCTGTAGTTTTGGCGAGATTCGATGAACCCCAAATTGCTTAATCAATTTCAAATCATCTTGCGGCAAACGTACAATCAGTTTTTGAGTTTCCATGAAAAGCTCCTTTGTACAGGACGATTAAAACAGTGCCTAGCTACACGACTCAAAGTTATCGACCCCAGCTATGGGTTTTTGCTAAAATCCACGCTATTTATGACTGATAAATCTTTGGCAACAAATCCAGCATCATTGGTTAAAATGACATCACACCCAGCCTGCAAAGCAAGAACATACTGTACAGTGTCTTCAAGGTCAGCATAATCCCCGTCTTGCTGCATTAAAGCAATCGCATCCGCTAACTCGTTATTACCAAACGGGATGATTTCAAAGATCGTATTCACCCGCTCCAATGCCTCCAGAGCTTTGACACGATCCTGACTTTTGGCCGTAATGTAGTAAACAGTAGTCACAATATCACAAGTTGTTACCAGACTAATTCCTTGCTCAAGACAGTATTCAAGGCATTGATAGCTCGCTGTGTGAAACCGCCGCTCCGCATCAAAAATATCATTAATGACATTTGCATCGACAAAAATACGGCGACTCATTCGGCACGATCACTTTTCATGCGTTGGATGGACTGCTCATCACCGATCAATCCGGTAAAAGCTCCTTTCAGTTTTTTCAGTTGGGCTAGCCGTAACTCATTGCGTAGCGCTTCTGATGCTTCGTGGATTAACTCCTGAATAACCTGACTTTGCTTTTTATGCTGTGATTCCGCCAGAAAGTCCAACTCACGGGCAGTTCTCCGTGGCATGGTGAAATTTTTCCGGATAACTTTTGATGTATCGGTTTGATGTACTGCCTGCATTACATACCGCCAAGTGTGTATTCTATATTACACACAGGATAAGGGACGAAAATATCTATAGCAAGATCCTTTTTGCCTAACTAGACACAGGTCTGCTTTTACTGATGAAGTCGGATAGCTTTTTCGGCAGCTTTACTGTATGGCTCGCATTTTCAGGTATTGATACCTGAAAAATGAATTCTGTGTCGCTGTTTATCAACAGTAAGAATCTTTATCATATTCCCATCTGTAATCAAGATAACCTTTCTGCTTAGGGTACATTCCACACCAAGAACAAGTGAGGTAACAAAAAGTAAAATGAACAGCCCACTCGATTACTTCAAAATATTGCCTTTTTAGTCGCTATCTTCCATCTCCGAAATAGCCTGGCGCTTCTCTATATACTTTTCCGCCTCCAACCCACTTTTATCCTCAGGTAAAAAATACAAAGACATTCCGATACAGCGTACTTTAAATCGGATATCCCCGCCCATACGTGGAATAGGCGTTTCAGCAAAAAACGCTAAGTCTGGAATCCGGTTGCAATCAGATATATTAACGCCCTGTGGGTATGCCTTTCAAGGTGACTTTTTAGCCATCACTACCTGAGCAATCTAGCGGTAGCGGCTACCCGTTTAAGGCGGGACACTTCTTCTGAATCAACGGGTTAGATTTTTTCTTAGCCCGCCGTTTTCTGGGTAATGGCAACACTTCTGCTTCCTTCAATAACCACTCAAACAGATCAGGAAACTCAGTCTCATAAAG
>CALHAO010000056.1 GCA_937931765.1 uncultured Thiotrichaceae bacterium | reverse complement strand
CCTTCAGCCAGCAAGGTAATACGCTTACCATCAGGGAATACAATCTGATCAACCTGTGGCTTGATATTATCCCACTCATACTTCTTCAGGCTGGCAATATCAATCTCATTATCAAAGTGACCGATATTACAAACGATAGCTTCGTTCTTCATGCCCAGCATGTGGTCTTCAGTAATAATATTGAAGTTACCAGTCGTAGTAACAAAGATGTCCATCTGATCAAGCACATCTTCAATACGTACTACACGGTAGCCTTCCATTGCCGCTTGTAATGCACAGATCGGATCAACTTCAGTGATCCAAACGGTAGCACCCAAACCACGCAGTGATTGAGCAGAACCCTTACCTACATCACCATAACCACAAACCAGCGCCATTTTACCGGCGATCATCACGTCAGTAGCACGCTTGATGCTGTCTACCAGCGACTCACGACAGCCATACAGGTTATCGAACTTAGACTTAGTTACGGAATCGTTAACATTGATCGCCGGGAAGTGCAGCTCGCCCTTAGCAACCATCTGATACAGACGCGCAACACCCGTAGTAGTCTCTTCAGTAACACCTTTGATGTTAGCTTTTATCGTAGAATACCAATTCGGGCTTTCTGCCAGCTTCGCTTTAATCGAAGCAAACATGTGAATTTCTTCTTCAGCCTGAGGGTTATCTAAAACAGAAATATCTGTTTCAGCCGCTGTACCCAGGTTGATCAGTAACGTTGCATCACCACCATCATCAAGGATCATGTTCGGCGTGCCACCGTCATGCCATTCGAAGATTTTGTGGGTGAATGCCCAGTACTCTTCCAGTGACTCACCTTTAAAAGCGAATACCGGAACGCCTGTAGCAGCAATTGCCGCCGCCGCGTGATCCTGAGTAGAGAATACATTACAAGAAGCCCAGCGCACTTCAGCGCCCAGCGCAGTCAATGTTTCAATCAACATAGCTGTCTGGATGGTCATGTGCAAAGAACCAGCAATACGCGCACCTTTCAGCGGTTGCGTGTCACCATAGTTGGTACGCAGCGCCATTAGGCCAGGCATTTCTGACTCAGCGATTTTTAATTCTTTACGGCCCCATTCGGCCAGGTTCATGTCGGCTACGACATAATCAGTAAATTCAGTCATTTTTTATACTCTTTAGTTCTGTTACAGGTTCGCAGCACTACGCAGTGCTTCGGCTTTATCAGTTTGTTCCCAAGGCAGGTTCAGATCGTGACGGCCAAAATGTCCGTAACTGGCTGTACCGCGATAAATGGGTTGTAACAGATTTAGCATTTTAGTGATGCCATAAGGGCGCAGGTCAAAGTGCTCACGTACCAAAGCAGTGATTTCTTTGCGGCCTATTTTCTCAGTACCGAAGGTTTCAACACTGATAGACGTCGGCTCAGCCACACCAATAGCATAAGACACTTGGATTTCACACCGGTCAGCCATACCCGCCGCCACGATATTCTTAGCCACATAACGTGCAGCATAAGCAGCAGAGCGGTCAACCTTCGACGGATCTTTACCCGAGAAAGCACCGCCGCCGTGACGCGCCATACCACCGTAGGTGTCAACGATAATCTTACGGCCAGTCAGGCCTGCATCGCCCACCGGGCCACCAATAACAAAGTTACCGGTTGGGTTAATGTGGTAAAGGGTGTTCTCATCCAGCCATTCTTCCGGTAATACCGGTTTAATGACATTTTCCAGCACGGCTTCACGCAGATCATCCAGAGAGATGGATGGATCATGCTGAGTAGACAATACCACCGCGTCGATAGCGACCGGCTTATTGTTCTCATCGTAGCTGAAAGTAACCTGTGACTTAGCATCCGGACGTAACCACGGCAGTGTGCCGTTCTTACGTAATTCAGCCTGACGCTGTACCAACAGGTGAGAATAGGTAATCGGTGCTGGCATCAAAACGTCAGTTTCGTTGCTGGCATAACCGAACATCAGGCCCTGATCGCCCGCCCCTTGTTCTTCGCTGCGACCACGGTCAACACCCATCGCAATATCAGGTGACTGTTTACCCAGTGCATTAATGACTGCACAGGTATTACCGTCGAAGCCGATTTCTGAGTTGTCATAACCAATGTCATTAACAACGCCACGAACCAGGTTTTCGTAATCGATTTCAGCAGTAGTAGTGATTTCACCAGCTAGAACCACCATGCCGGTTTTAGTTAGCGTTTCGCAAGCAACACGAGCGTGCTTGTCTTCCGCTAAGATCGCATCCAGAACTGCGTCAGAAATCTGATCGCACATTTTATCCGGATGACCTTCTGATACAGACTCGGAGGTAAACAAATATCCCTCAGCCATAATCAATCTCCTTAAACAAATGAAATAATTGATGACTGAGCGCCGTTCCTACATTCTGAACCCAATCTGAGCCTGGTAGGAATCAGTGTTCCTATCGCAACGCTCCTCAGATGGGGTCTTGTCAGCTACCCAGATGGGTGGCTTTCAAAATGGATTGTGAGGATACATGATTTTTTTTTACGATGCATCTGGTTTTTGAAAAATTACACCCTCTGACAGTTAGTCTGATCAAGTTTGTTCATCGCGGGTTAGGGAGTGATAATGTACCGCAAGTACGCAGGCAACCGTTACCAATGGTTTTAAATCCCCCAAATCCCCTGTACAGCGGGCTTGACCTGCTGCAATAGCTGCCATGCTGCTTATTGTTTATATTAAAATAATAAGAGTAATACTATGCCCAGTTGCTTTTCACCCGGTTTATTCGGCAGGAATTTTCATACTTGCGATTTTTTATGTGGCTTGATTTTTCTGGCTTGCGCTACTGAACAGGTTTGGGCAGAGGTCGTTGCGCCTGATGATAATACCCGTGAATTCAAAAATGCCTCTGCACCAGCTGTGGCTATTTCCGCTGCGGCTGAACACAATATTATCCGCGACGCCTTAAGCCAGCAGAAAACACTAAACAATCTTGGTTACTTCCTCAATGAGAGTTACGATTTCTCTCAGCAGCCCGCACCCGCACAAGCTCTGCCTGAGTTACAGGATTCACAAGTTTTGCAGGCTTCGGCTGCGCAACACGCTCAGGCCTGTGTGTTTAACCATGTGAATAACCAGTACGGTCAGAATCTGTTTGCCGGAACTGGCACCAGCTGGACGATAGAGCAGGCAGTGAACAGTTGGGCGGATGAGGCGCGCTATTATGACTTTGACACAGACAGTTGTGTTGTGGGTGAACAATGTGGGCATTACACACAGTTGATCTGGGAGAATAGTCGTAATGTCGGATGTGTGATTCAGCAATGTAATCAGATGACGGATAGCAGTGGCAGCGCTATTTTTAATGGCAGATCCGGCATGATGATTTTTTGTCATTATGATCCGCCGGGTAATTTTCGCTCACAAATGGCCTACCGTAAAGCCATTGATGTCCCTGGTGTGGATTTAGCGTTCAGCCTGAAAGTAATGTTGCAGGGTGCATACGAATCTGCAGCTGGCATGATGCGCCAGTCACCTCCTAACCGTGCATTGGCTGCGGATGAGCCTTATTCGGCGTTGGGTTATACCGTATCAGGTGTGAGGTTATTGAATAGCAATTTGATGAATAATACGGGAGGTGATGCTCCTGTTGATTGGGTTTTAGTCGAATTGCGCAGTGCTGCTGATCCGGCT
>CALHAO010000055.1 GCA_937931765.1 uncultured Thiotrichaceae bacterium | reverse complement strand
CAGGTGTATAAATCACGCCTTTCTTAACGATAAAGAAATTCTCGCCGCTACCCTCAGCCACATAGCCTTCGGTATCCAGCAACAATGCTTCATCATAACCATCGTCTAATGCTTCACGCAGCGCCAGCATCGAGTTGATGTAGTTACCGTTAGCCTTGGCCTTACACATCGCAATATTGACGTGGTGGCGGGTAAACGAAGACGTCTTAATACGAATACCATTGGTCATATTGTCCTCACCGAGATAAGAACCCCATTCCCAGGCAGCGACCATGCAATGCACTTTCAGGTTATCAGCACGCAAACCCATGCCTTCTGAGCCATAAAAACACATCGGGCGCAGGTAAGCAGACTTCAGATTATTCTCACGCACTACGGCTTGCTGAACTTCGTTTATCTCATCCTTATCGAATGGAATGTCCATGCGCATAATTTTAGCGGAATTAAATAGACGCTCAGTGTGATCCTCAAGGCGGAAGATTGCCGGGCCGGAATCTGTCTCGTAGGCGCGCACACCCTCAAATACGCCCATGCCATAATGCAGCGTATGCGTTAATACATGCACCTTGGCTTCACGCCACTGCACCATTTCTCCATCCAGCCAGATTAGACCATCGCGATCGGCCATTGACATCGTTGTATCTCCCATCAGTACATGCAAATCGAAACAGAAATCATATCATGCCAACGGGCTGGCTGAGAATAAATACGCAGTTATTGACGGCCACTACGACTGAAAGAAGCACCGGAACGGGTAATTTGACCTTTACCCGTCAAGCGCTGATATTCACTCATTACCTTCACCACGTAGTTGCGCGTTTCCCGAAAAGGTGGGATACCGTTGTACTTATCCACATTTCCTGGGCCAGCATTATAACCTGCTAAAGCCAGCTCTTTATTGCCACCAAAACGACGTAACATACGTGCCAGGTACTTCACACCACCACGAATATTCTGCTTAGGACTCATCGCATTACTCACCCCCATCATATCCGCCGTCCCCGGCATCAACTGCATCAGACCCATCGCACCAGCATGCGAGCGTGCTTTCGGATTAAAGCAGGACTCCTGACGAATTAAAGCCCGGATCAAGCTCTCCTCCACATTGTAGGTTTTTGCATATTTACGGATAGTCGGAAGGTAGGCCTGTGTTTTATTAGAAATTCTTTGATGACTGCCACAGCCAATCTTGCCCTTATAAACCCGTGACTTACCACTACCGGACACAGCAGCCACCACCGGTTTTTTCTTTTTAGGTGTTTTACGCAATAATTTTACGTTCTTCTGACCACGCACCGAACCATTAGTGATCCAACGATTGCCCTCACTGTCGACATACGAATAAATGTCAGCATAGACAGCCTGTCCGGTCAACGCAAAGGAAATAAGCAATAGACAAGCAACATACCTGCCCAGGTTTTTTGGGATTATTTTTATATTCATAAGTTTTTATGACTCTACTCAAGCTCTGAAAAACAGTGGCGCAAGTCAACAGAGCTTCTAGGGTTTGTGTTGTTAATAAGCCAAGCCTATTTATACAACTCCAGCGACATGAAGTCACAGTTTGCTGGACGAGTGGTGAGAACAGGAATAGTATGGCACCAGGTAAAAATACTTATATAACCTCACTGGTTTTTGACATCGTCTTAGCTATGTTCACGCAAAAACACAGTTCAATTGAAAAAATGCAAGATAATCAAAATTTTGAAATAGCCCAGGCATTACTGAAAACTTCCGGGAACCGAACGACACCTGCTCGTATCCAAATTCTTGGATTTCTGCTTTCATCTGACAATGCCCTCAGTCATCAGGATATAGAATGCTCTTTAGAGGATAGTAGCCAGCACTTTGACCGGGTCACCATTTACCGTACGTTAGATTGGTTAGTGGCGCATGAAATTGCACACAAAGTCATGAGTAATGACCGGACATGGCGTTATAATGCACAAACTACCGCTCCTTCCCGCCACGCTCATTTCCATTGTAAACAATGCTCGCAGATACTGTGCCTGGAACATTTACAACCTGCTGTATTATCCGACTTACCAAAAGGCTATGAAGTGGAACAAGCCGAACTCACCCTGCAAGGCTATTGCCCGCTCTGCCCTCAACCTGCTTCATAATTAGAAAGCAATATTAATTTGCAACTTAGTTGCATTTTGGTATATTCAACGCTTCCGAATAACGACTTGCCTAATAATTATGAAATCAAACTTCCCAGCCATTCTAAGCAGTATTATTCTATCCGCTATGCTGAATCCTCATGTGCATGCTGCTGAAAATGAACCAGACAACCATGACCACGATGAAACCGTCCAACATGGAAGCCATGAACACGGCCATGCCCGTCTCACCATCGCCACGACTGACAGTGGCGCTGAGATCACCCTGGAAACACCTGCCGCCAATATTTTTGGCTTTGAACACCTGGCCAGCAGTGACGAAGAGCATCATGTCGTACATGAGGCCGTTGAAAAACTAAACACTGGCAACTCGTTATTCAATTTTGATGAGAAAGCGGAGTGTGAGCAGGGAAAAGTAGACATCGATTCAAATATTGCCAGCGCACATGACAAAGAAAAACACGACCATGATGAACATGCCGAAAAGCATGACACTGACGAAGAAGAAAAGCACGACCATGATGAGCACGCCGAAAAGCATGACGCTGACGAAGAAGAAAAGCACGACCATGACGAACACGATCATGTCTCAGAAAGCACCCATAGTAATGTTGATGTATCATGGACATTCACCTGCAAAAAAGCCGAAGCGATCAGTCAGATTGAAACTCAACTCTTCAAGGCATTCCCAAAAGGTTTTGAGCGATTGGATCTGGAATGGATCACGCAAACCGCTTCCGGTGCAGAACAATTGAAAGCCGATGGAATTATTAAATTTAAACAATGAATGTCATTGAACTACAGCAGCTACGCTTCCGCTGGAAAGGTCAGTCACAAGATACGCTGAACATTCCTGAGTTGATTGTTCAGCAAGGGGAGCACGCCTTTTTACGTGGCCCCAGCGGTAGTGGCAAAACTACGCTACTCAACCTGCTAGCCGGAATACTGCTTCCGGTGGAAGGTGATATAAAATTGCTAGAACAAAGTACCCTGAAAATGAACACCAAACAGCGTGACTGCTTCAGGGCAGATCACATCGGCATTATTTTCCAGCAATTTAACCTGCTACCCTATTTATCCATGCTGGATAATGTGGCACTGCCCTGCCACTTTTCTGCACGACGCAAACAACACGCCGGAGCCATTCAGGAAAGTGCAGAACAATTATTAGAACATTTAAAACTCGATCAGAAACTACGCCAGCGACCGGTCACCGAGCTGAGCGTCGGACAGCAACAACGTGTCGCCGTAGCACGCGCCCTGATCGGCAAGCCAGAAATTATTATTGCAGATGAACCCACTTCGGCACTGGATAGCGATGCACGCAATGACTTTATCCGCTTATTATTCCGTGAAGCTGAAGCACAAGGCAGCACCATTCTATTTGTCAGTCATGATCCGCATATCGCCCCCCATTTCCCACGTATTATCGAGCTACCTGAGGTTAATCAGGCATGATTTTACTAAAACTTACCTGGCATAGTTTGTGGAACCGCCGTACCAGCCTAATGCTGACCCTGCTCTCCATCGCCATCAGTGTCGCCTTATTATTAGGTGTTGAGTACATCCGCAAAGAAGCCAAACAAAGCTTTATGAGCACCCTCTCTGGCACAGATCTCGTCGTCGGTGCGCGTAGTGGCCCGGTGCAATTATTACTGTACAGCGTCTTCCGCATTGGTAATGCCACCAACAACATTAGCTGGAACAGTTATCAACATTTCGCCGATCACAAGTGGGTGGACTGGACAGTGCCCATTTCCCTCGGTGATTCACACAAGGGCTACCGCGTACTGGGTACCAATAGCGACTATTTCCTCCACTATCGCCATGCTGACCAACGCAATCTGAGTTTTGCCGATGGGAAATCATTTGCCGGTGTTTACGAGGCGGTACTGGGGGCCGAGGTCGCACGCAAACTGAACTACCAAATTGGTAGCGAAATTGTGCTGGCACACGGCGCAGGTTCCACCAGCTTCAGTGAACATAAAAACAAACCCTTTACTGTCACCGGTATTCTCAAACCCACCGGCACACCGGTTGATCGCACAGTGCACGTAACCCTGGAAGGCATTGAGGCTATTCATGTGGACTGGAAAAATGGCGCACCGGTGCCCGGCTTTGAGATTAAAGCTGAGCGGGCAGCTAAAATGGCCTTACAACCGGAAACGATTACCGCGTTTCTGGTCGGCCTGAAAACCCGTGCTACAGCTTTCCGGTTGCAGCGTGAAATCAATGAATACTCCCGTGAACCCCTATTAGCTGCACTACCGGGCGTTGCTCTGGCTGAGTTATGGCGGGCCATCGGCCAATTTGAAACGGTATTGCGTATTATCACTGTTTTTGTCTTGATTGCCGGACTATTGGGCATGCTTACTACCCTGTTATCCACACTCAATGAACGCCGCCGCGAAATGGCTATCTTGCGGGCCGTAGGCGCTCACCCCCATCATGTTTTTGTGCTATTCCTCCTGGAGGCTTTCATTATTGCCTTATTGGGTAGCTTACTAGGGATGGTGTTGGTGTCAGTCTCCGTACTGATCGCGCAACCTTGGGTAGCCGCTGAATATGGCTTATATTTGCATACCTGGTGGCCACAATTAACAGACTGGTTATTGTTATTACTGGTCGTTGGCCTGGCCTTGATTTTTAGCACATTGCCCGGCTGGATCGCTTCCCGTCGCTCGCTTCAGGACGGTTTAACCGTCAGGATTTAAATGATGAAAAATACATTCTTCTTAATAGCACTGATTTTCTGTGGCCTGTCAGCCTGCGCTGACCAGGATACCGCCAATACAGACGAAAGTGTTATAGAAAAAGAACCCATATCAGCTGCAAAAGCAAACATTAACCAGCAGCTCAGCCAACCTCCTACTCTGCCGGAATTACCCGAAGATGCGCCGGAAATAGGCACTGCAGTGACAGCGATGATCAATGTCATCAAACCTGCATCTGATGCATCGAAAGCGGAAGAAACAGCTGATTCCGGCGATGTCGCCCAAATCATGTGGGAAGACCTGATCCCGAAAGATTTTCAACCCGATAGCATTATGGCAAAGTATCAGGCTCAAATTGATAACATACCGGAAGGCTCAGCAGAAGAGAAAATCCTGTTTGATAAAATCATGAGCGAATTTAATGATGCGCCACCTAATGACACCTTAAACGGCAAACAGGTCAGAATCCCTGGTTTTGTCACACCACTGGATGAACACAAGGGCATGGTCAAAGAATTCCTGCTGGTGCCTTATTTCGGCAGCTGTATTCATTCACCACCGCCTCCGGTCAACCAAACCATCCTAGTCAAACCTCTGGAAGGCAAAAGTATCTCACTGGAAGAAATTTATGAGCCAGTATGGGTAACAGGCTTAATGAAGGTAGAGTTCAGCAATACTGATCTCGCGCAGGCAGGCTACTTGATAGAAAGCGCACAATTGGAAATTTATCAGGAAGAAGAAGCTGATTAATCGTACAACACTGACCCACAGCGCCACCAAATTATTAACAGCGGCGACTCTGTAAAGATTTGCCACCCGCCCATCCGGATTAGAGCTGTCATTCCACGGTAGATTGTTGAGAATAAGCCCATCAGGCCATGTGTTGCATTGGCAACCAAGGTTTGTAAGCACTCACACGGATTGTGATGCCACAAGCGCAGAACCCGCTGCTCTTATGAGTGCGGGTTCTGTTTTATTACTTGTCTTACTTTGTTAGTGCAAAACCCGTGGGTCAGCCAGACTGAACGGCTCAATCACCGCATCAAACTCAGTATTATCATCCGCCCGCATCAGATAACTACCCTGCATTGAGCCAATCGGCGTATCCAACACCGTACCACTGGTATAGCGAAAACCTTCGCCTGGCGACAAATAAGGCTGTTCGCCCACCACACCATCACCACGTACTTCCTGTGTCATGCCATTTGAATCAGTGATCAGCCAGTGACGGGTTAACAATCGCGCAGGCATACTGCCCTGATTGATGATGGTCACCGTATAAGTAAACACATAGCGCTTCTGATTCGGATCAGACTCACTATCGACATATTCTGCAACAATAGAAACAACGACATCGTAAGGTTGCGCTTCGCTGACTTCACTCATTAGTTACTACCATTATAAAAGGGGATATAAAACAACCACATTATAAGCACACCGGCTGATTTCACAAAACAACCAGATTATCGCGATGGATCAGCTCTGACGCATCCACATAACCCAAAATTTGTTCAATTGCTGCTGAAGGGCAACGCTTAATTTTATTCGCCTGAGCACTGGAATAATTCACCAGTCCCTTAGCCAACAACTCGCCCTGCTCATCAACACAGCTCACAACCTCGCCACGCTCAAATTCACCATCAACCCGCGTCACACCTACCGGCAACAAACTGCGACCAGTCTCACGAATCGCTTTTGCCGCACCGGCATCCAGCCACAATTTACCTTGTGAATCCAACTGACTGGCAATCCATTGTTTCCGCGCTGCCATCGGTACACTGTCCGCTAACAACAATGAACCCAACACTTCACCGCTATAAATCCGCTCCAATACTTTTGACTCACGGCCCGAAGCGATGATGGTCGCACAACCAGAACGGGTAGCACGCTGCGCTGCCAGCACTTTGGTACGCATGCCGCCACTGCCAATACTGGTTCCGGCACCACCGGCATAAGCCAAGAAACGTTCGTCGTTCGCCCGGCCTTCGGTAATAAATTGTGCGTCATCATGCTTGCGCGGGTCTTTATCAAACAAACCCACCTGATCGGTGAGAATAACCAACAACTCAGCTTCCACCAAGTTAGCCACTAAGGCAGCGAGGGTGTCGTTATCACCCAGGCGTAAACCTTCCGAGGCCACCGCATCGTTCTCATTAATGACCGGAATCGTGCCCAAAGCCACCAGATGCCGCAGGGTACTACGTGCATTCAGATAACGTTGGCGATTAGCCAGATCATCATGCGTCAGTAATACCTGCGCCGCATGAAAACCATGTTGCTGGAAATTTTCTTCATACGCCTGCACCAGACTCATTTGGCCAATCGCCGCTGCTGCCTGTTTTTCGTATAAGGCCTTCGGACGTTCTTTCCAACCCATCCGGCTCATGCCTTCAGCCACTGCGCCGGAAGAAACCAGTACAACTTCAATGCCCTGCTGACGCAAACGTGCAATTTGCACTGCCCAATCGGCTAATGCCTCACGATCCAAGCCTTCGCCATCACGTGTCAATAAGGCACTGCCAATCTTGACCACCCAGCGACGGGTTTGGTTAATGAATTCAGAACGATTCGGCATAACCTTCCAGCTTCTGCATTATTTTATAACAGAGTGCCTGTGTGCCCTGCGACGTTGCAGCAGAGATAAAGAACACCTCATCCTTCCAATCCAACGCATCAACAATCGCCTGACAATGCGCTTCACGCTCTTCTTCCGGCAAAATATCAATTTTATTCAGTACTAACCAGCGTGTACGATCCGTTAACTCTTCACTGTAACGCTCAAGCTCTTTTTCGATAGTGCGCACTGACTCAACGGGATCTTCACTCTCATCGACCGGCGCAACATCAACAACGTGCAATAACAAACTGGTGCGCGTTAAATGCTTGAGGAATTGGATGCCCAAACCAGCGCCTTCCGCCGCACCTTCAATCAGGCCGGGAATATCAGCCATGACAAAACTTTGCAGCTGTCCGACATTCACCACACCCAGATTCGGGTACAGCGTCGTGAACGGATAATTAGCCACTTTGGGCCGTGCGGAAGATACTGCACTAATCAAGGTAGATTTACCGGCATTCGGCAAACCCAATAAACCGACATCAGCCAATACTTTCAGCTCTAAACGTAACTGACGTAATTCGCCTTCCGTGCCTGGCTTGCACTGTCTTGGCGCACGGTTAACCGAACTTTTATAACGCAGATTGCCCAAACCATGAAAGCCACCTTTGGCTACCATCAGCTTCTGACCTTCTTCGGTTATATCACCAATCAACTCGCC
>CALHAO010000054.1 GCA_937931765.1 uncultured Thiotrichaceae bacterium | reverse complement strand
TGCGTACATTCCAGTGCATCACGCATCACGTGGGTATTACCAATACATTCAAATGAATAATCCGGGCCACCGTTATAAGTGTCCTGCATGTACTCAACGAATGAGCCGTCGATGTCTTTCGGGTTAACGAAGTCAGTAGCGCCTAACTGTTTAGCAAATTCAAATTTATCAGGGTTAATATCGATAGCGATAATGCGTTCAGCTTTAGCCATCACCGCGCCCTGAATACAAGACAGGCCGATGCCACCGAGGCCAAATACAGCTACTGTTGAACCGGCTTCTACTTTCGCCGTGTTCATAACTGCGCCGATGCCGGTTGTGACGCCACAACCCAGCAGGCAAACTTTATCCAGTGGTGCTGCTTTATTGATTTTAGCCAGCGCAATTTCCGGAACCACGGTGTATTCCGAGAATGTCGAGCAGCCCATGTAGTGGTAAATATCCTTGCCACCTTGTGAGAAACGGCGTGTTCCGTCCGGCATATAACCTGTCCAGATGGTACCGGCGATGGTTTGACATAGATTACTTTTGGTCGAGTGGCAGTACTCACAATCACCACACTCGGCAATGTACAGCGGGATAACATGATCGCCCGGCTTCAGGTCTTTCACGCCCGGCCCGCATTCCACCACTTCACAGCCACCTTCATGGCCCAGAATGGCAGGGAAAACACCTTCAGGGTCATCACCGGATAATGTGAATGCATCGGTATGGCAAACGCCGGAGGCAATGACTTTCAGCAAGACTTCGCCTTCACGAGGGCCAGCTACTTCAACTCGTTCAATCGATAGGGGCTTCTTAGGTTCCCACGCCACAGCAGCATTACATTTCATGATGTTTCCTCCGGTGATTCAGATGATTTGTTGAGATGATTCGTAATGAACCCATTCTACACTGGCTTGCAGAGTAGAATGGATGTTCATTGCTGTCAATTCCTGTGAAAGTCGTAGATTTTCATGCTTGCGAGGTATAGTCCTTACATGCGAGTTACGGATATTACTTTACTCTGCCGAGAGTAACTCGCGGGCGTAAGCCACCTGCAGGCGTACTTGCTCAGGAGCTGTGCCGCCCAAGTGATTCCTCGCAGAGACAGAGCCTTCCAGCGTGAGCACCTCAAATACATCAGCCTCAATAATAGCTGAAAACTGCTGCAGTTCTTCCAGTGACATTTCGCTCAAATCACGCTCGCTTTCCACGCCCAAAGCAACGGCACTGCCGACTACTTCATGGGCATCACGGAAAGGCAGGCCTTTAACCACCAGGTAGTCCGCCAGATCAGTTGCAGTTGAAAACCCTTGCATCGCCGCCTGACGCATCTTGTCAGCCTTCGGCTGTACGTGTGGCATCATGTCGGCAAAAGCCCGCAGGCTGCCGAGCAGCGTATCGACAGTATCAAACAGTGGCTCTTTGTCTTCCTGATTATCTTTGTTGTAAGCCAACGGTTGGCTTTTCATTAGGGTTAACAGTGAGATCAGATTACCAAACACCCGTCCGCTCTTACCACGTACCAGCTCAGGTACATCCGGGTTTTTCTTCTGCGGCATAATGGAAGAGCCGGTGCAGAAACGATCCGGCAGGCGCACAAAGTCAAATTGCGCTGAAGTCCAGATCACCAGTTCTTCAGAGAAGCGTGATAGGTGCATCATCACGATTGATGCTGAGGCATTAAACTCGATAGCAAAGTCACGATCACTCACCGCATCCAGCGAGTTGCGTGCCGGATAATCAAATCCCAGTAACTCAGCGGAATGATGGCGGTCAATAGGGTAGGTGGTTCCGGCCAGCGCCGCAGCACCTAGTGGCATGATATTCACCCGCTTGCGGCAATCCTGCATACGCTCAAAGTCACGCTGCAACATTTCAAACCAGGCCAGCATGTGATGACCGAAGGTGATGGGTTGTGCGACCTGAAGGTGGGTAAAGCCTGGCAGAATAGTATCTGCTTCACGGTCAGCCAGCTCAACTAATGCACCTTGCAGGCGACGGATTTCATGGCAGATACCGTCAATCTGTTCGCGCAACCACAGGCGAATGTCGGTAGCAATCTGATCATTGCGCGAGCGGCCGGTATGAAGTTTTTTACCGGCAATACCAATGCGGTCAGTGAGCCGGGCTTCGATATTCATGTGAATATCTTCGAGGGAAACGCTCCACTCTATCTTACCAGCCGCAATGTCTGCTTCAATTTCATCAAGGCCATTGATAATTTTTTCGACATCTTCAGCTGGGAGTATGCCAGCTTTGGCTAACATTCTAGCATGAGCACGAGATCCTTGGATGTCATGCTTATAAAGGCGCTTGTCGAAATTGATGGAGGCAGTAAATTCTTCCACGAAGGCATCGGTAGATTCACTGAAGCGTCCTCCCCATGGTTTATCGGTGGAAGGCGTTGTGTTTGAATGTTCTGTTGTATTTTCGGGCATTTTTACTGATTAATCATTAGTTTGACGAAAAAAGTTGCGGAGCATTATCAACTTGTGAAAGAATCGATAATCCCTTCAGCGAGAAGTAAGGCACGTAGGGTACACTTTATAGAAACATAAATGGTCGGTATATTCGACTGTAAATATAAAAATAATAAAAATAAACGAGTGATCGTTGCCACTGTGCTCCATATAGGTGGTTTACAAAAAGAATATAAAAAATGTCATCATCCGTAACCAAAACACTTGGCTATTTGCCGAACCTTTGCGTCCCCAGCACTCTGGTGCGTACGCTGGTGGTTGCTGTGCTATTGGCATTTGTCCTGGCTTTAATTGTCGCGAAAGACTTTTCCGGGTTTTTTGCACAACTGGGCCTGAGTTCCTTATTTACCCTTTGGGTTGCATTGGCTTCGGTGATCACCATTTGCATGGTGAATCGCTTTTATGAGCCATCCAATACTAATATTGCTACCTTCATTGTTACCGGTATCGTCTTGTTGTTTACGGCAACGGCATCCTGGATGGGCATGATGCTTACCCAGCCGGATGATAGTTTTAATCTATTGTTTTTTGTAAAAAATCTATTGATCAGCCTGGTGATTACCTTAGCTGTATTGCGATATTTTTATATTCAAAGTAAGTGGGAAGCTTCGGTCGAAGCCGACTCCAGCGCCAAATATGAAGCATTACAGTCACGTATGCGTCCTCATTTCCTGTTTAACAGTCTCAATACAGTCGCCTTTTTAGTGCATAAAGACCCGGATACGGCAGAAAATGCGATTCTGGATCTGGCTGATATTATGCGCACCACACTGGATCGCAGAAACCGTATTTCCTTACAGGAAGAACTGGATGTCACTATGCGCTATCTGCGCATGGAAGCTTTGCGTCTGGGTAAGCGTCGTTTAACGATTGTATGGGACATGGATCACAATACTTTGCCGTTTGACATGCAAATACTGCCGCTTATCCTGCAGCCTTTAGCAGAGAACGCTATCTATCATGGTATACAACCCAGACAAGATGGCGGAACTCTAACCATTAGTTTGTATGATGCGGGTGATCATCTGGCTATTACAGTCACAAATCCCCTACCGCCGGAAGGCATCTCCACGCATCAGAAAGGGAATCATATTGCCCAAGAAAATATGAAGAATCGACTTCAACTAGCCTATGGAGGTCGCGCGAATCTGCAAATACAAAAATTACCGCAGCAGTATCGTGTTTCCTTCTCCATCCCCAAGGAGTAAATAATAAATGTCTATAAAAATTCTGGTTGTCGATGACGAGGAATTTGCACGCGAACGTATCAAAGGATTGATTGATCGCTGTGCTGACTACGAAGTATGTGCCGAAGCCGAAAACGGGGTCGAGGCCATTCAAAAGGTGGAACGTTATCAGCCTGATATCGTCCTGATGGATATTTCAATGCCCGGTATGGACGGGCTTGAGTCCGCTAGGAATTTATCGGAGTTGCCTAACCCACCAGCCGTCATATTCACCACAGCGTATGGAGAATATGCATTAGAAGCGTTTTCAACAAAAGCAACAGGGTATCTCATGAAACCAATAAGACAAGAACAACTATTACAAAGTCTGGAACAAGCCCGCTCTTTAAATCGTGTACAGCGTTTAGAAATGCTGGAACAACGAGATGGACAGCGCTCTACGCGCAAACACATCTGTGCACGTATGCGGGGTAACCTTGAATTGATTCCTATTGAGGATGTTGTCTATTTTCAAGCTGATCAAAAGTATGTCACAGTGCGACACAATGGTGGTGAAGTTATCATCGAAGAGTCACTCAAATCACTGGAAACTGACCTGGCTGACCGCTTTATCCGCGTTCATCGTAATGCATTGGTGGCGAAAAGCCGTATTACCGGTTTGACTAAGTCTGACATCGGTCGCACCCAGATTACACTGGATAAAGTGCAGGATCAGTTAGAAGTGAGTCGTCGGCATTTGGCAGAAGTGCGCCGTTTTGTACGCGGTCGCTGATTGCCTGAAGTAGACTACCGTTAAATACCCGGCCTTCCATTAGCAGGAGGCCGGAATTCCACGGTAATGCGTCAATAACCCTATTCTTTTTATTACTTTTCGGCCCCCCCATTGCCACTAACTTCTTTTTCTGCTGCATCAATTGCCTGATCCAGATAAAGACCAAAATAGTCCGGCGAATTGTAACCTAGCATGCGTTCTGCCACTTCCTCACCCTTATCATTCAGAAATAGCATGGTGGGTGTCAGGAAAGCTTTATATTTTTTGCTAAGCGCTGATCTTGATATTTTCTCTCCATTAAATCCGGTTATTTTTTTCTTCCCATCAATTTGTATAGTGCGAATCAAAATACGCTGGGTGTAACCTTCGTTGTTGTTCATTGGCTGTAAATGTTCGGCTTTCAGGCGCGTGCAGAAGTTGCAATGTGTGGCTTCAAAGGCCAGTAGAAGTGGGATTTTCTTCTCACGCATTATTTCTGCAAGTTCTTCAAAGTTATCTGCTTCCTGAAGTGGGGCACTGTGCAGCGAACTGCTGAACAAGGTAAGCAGTAAGACAAACCCGGCAGTGATTTGGTTACGTGCAGGGCGGGGGGCGTGATACCTACGTGACTTGTCCATGCGTCATTTTCCTGATGAATGATTGCTCGGGTATTTTATTTTTTAATTCAATCTAATCAATATTTTATATTTTCGGTATATATCTTATGGGAGAGGTGCATAATTTGCTTATCTTTCTGAACTTTTCTGTATGTTTGGTATTTGAAGACGTGTAAGGGTTTGAGGCTGGTGTTATGGCTGTTCATACCGTGTTTTGTCCGGCTATCTTCTGACGGGTAGTTGACCCTATATTAGACTGTCTTTATACTCCACGTGCATTTGCAGAAGGCTCAGCCCTAAAGGCTGGGATTGTAATGCGTAGTTTACTTATTATACAGCTCGTGATCGTTCTGCTGGGTGTGGTTGTTTCTGTCCAGTATTTCGGACAAGATGCTATGCTTCCGGCGTTTTACGGAGGAGCGGTCGCATTGGTAAACACAATGCTGTTATCCGAGCGCATTAAAAAGTTTGATGAGCTAGCCAAAACCAGCCCCCAAATCGGCGTATTGTCGCTTATGCTTGGCGTGGTGCTGCGGTTTGTTTTCGTGCTAGTTGCTTTAGGTGTTGGTTTAGGTGCACTTAAATTATTACCTTTACCTGTGCTTGGCACATTTATGGCAGCTCAGCTTGCCTTCGTGATTGCCAGTGCACGCCAATAGACATTTATGCTGTGGGTTTGGTTCCTCTCGTAAGATGAATCAGCCGGTAGCTAACAAGATTTTTTAACTTTAAGTCGTACGGGGTGAATTGTGAGTGGTTTTGAACCAGCAATTTCAAATCCTGTTGAGTATATACAGCACCATTTGACGAATTTGAGCATTGGTGGAAAACCGGAGTCGATTACCGATTTCAGTGTTATCCATGTCGATGTTCTTCTCGTTAGTATTATACTTGCAGGTATCTTTGCTTTTTTCGCCAAGAAAGTCGGGGATAATATCGATCCTGATAATCCTGGGCCATTGCAAAATGGTGCCGAAATGATAGTCGAATTTGTTAACCAACAAGTTCAGGACATTTTCCCCAGTGCAGATAAAATGGTCGGCCCGATTGCCATCACTTTATTCGTCTGGATAATCCTGATGAATACTATGGATTTGATCCCGGTTGATCTGATTCCTGGTCTGGTCGCAGGTATTTATGGCCTATTCGGTGGTGATCCTCACCATGCTTACTTTAAAGCAGTTCCAACGACTAATCTCGATACAACATTCGGCCTTGCGCTGTCAGTCTTCGTATTGATCATCTATTACAACATCAAGAGCAAAGGCGTGGCAGGTTGGTTGAAAGGTTTCTTCTTTCACCCGTTTGTTGCCAAAGGCACAGGTGCAAAAATTGCATTGGCTATCCCTAACTTGTTGATGACGTTAATTGAAGAAATAGCGAAGCCAGTGAGTCTTGGTTTACGTTTGTTCGGAAACATGTTTGCGGGCGAATTACTGTTCCTGCTGATCGCTTTGATGGCGTTTTCAGTGTGGGCGATGCCAGGCCAAGTCATCCTAGGGTCAATTTGGGCCATTTTCCATATTCTGGTTATCACCTTGCAGGCGTTTGTCTTCATGTTGCTGACCATCGTTTACCTGAGTCTGGCCAGCCAGACGCATGATGATCATTGATCACAAGGTAATAATAGTTTTTTATAGTTTGTTTGATTTTTAATCTTTAGGAGTTTCACAATGGATGCAAATAGCATTGCAATGATCTATTCCAACACTGCGATTGTAGTGGGTATCATTCTCGCTGCGGCGGCGTTTGGTTCGGCATTGGGTTGGGGTTTAATCTGTTCTAAGTTCATCGAAGGTATCGCACGTCAACCTGAAGTACGTGCTCAGCTGACTGGCCAGATGTTGTTTACTGGTGGTTTGATGGAAGCATTCCCGATGATCGCACTGGGTATTTCTTTCTGGTTTATCTTTGCTAATCCGTTCATCAGCGGCGCACTGGCAACTATTGGTGCTCAGTAATTAACCTATCCTTTATTGCTCTTTTAACAGGAGGTTAGTGTGAATATTACAGCTACATTGATCGGTCAGATGATTGTTTTCACGGTATTGGTCTGGTTTATCAAAGGTGTCATGTGGGAACCTATTCTTACTGCTATGCAGGCACGTCAGAAGCGTATTGCTGATGGCTTGGCTGCTGCCGAACAAGGCTTGCAGAATGAAGAATTGGCGAAACAGGCAGCCATTGATGAATTAAAGAAGGCCAAAACAGAGTCGGCTGAAATAATCGCTCAGGCACAAAAACGTGCCAGTGAGATTGTTGAAGAAGCCAAAGGTACTGCAACTGAAGAAGCGGGTCGTGTCACTACGGCAGCGCAAGCGGAGATTGAGCAAGAGGTTACTCGTGCTCGTGAAGGTCTGCGTTCTCAGGTTGCATCACTGGCTGTGACTGGCGCCGAGAAGATCCTAGGCAAGGAAATCGATGCAAAGGCTCACGCCAAAGCATTGGATGAACTGGCCTCACAAATCTAGGTGAACAATCATGTCTGAATTGACAACCGCTGCACGTCCATACGCAAAAGCTGTTTTTGAGATGGCACAGGAGTCTGACGCTCTTCAGGAGTGGTCGGATCAGCTGGCTGCCATGTCAGCGGTCGTCGCCTCAGAAGACTCAGCAACTTTGTTGGCTCATCCACGCATTAGCAAAGCGGAAAAGTCAGAAATTTTTTCTGATGTAGTAGGTAAAGGTTTATCGAAAGGTGGCCGTAACTTATTAATGACGCTTGGTGAAAATGATCGTTTTGTTTTGATACCCGAGATTGCCTTGATTTTTGAGGACATGAAGGCGGAAGCCGAAGGGGCTGTCGAAGCACAAGTGATCTCAGCGATGGAAATGAGCGATAAACAGCAAGCTAAAATTGCTGCTGCGCTTCAGAAGCGTTTGGGACGTGAAGTTAAACTCGTTACCAGCATAGACCCGTCCTTGATGGGGGGTGCGGTGATCCGCGCCGGAGATCTGGTGATTGATGGTTCGATTCAAAGTCGTCTGAAAGCGATGATGACTTCGATGAATCGATAATTGAGGAATTAGTACACATGCAACTTAACCCAACTGAAATCAGTGATCTGATTAAGAAGCGGATTGATAGCTTCGAAACCGGCACTGAGGCACGTACAGAGGGTACTGTTGTTTCCGTAACGGATGGTATCGTTCGTATCCACGGACTTGGCGATGTCATGTCCGGGGAGATGATTGAATTCTCCAACGGGATCTACGGTCTGGCTCTGAATCTTGAGCGTGACTCTGTCGGTGCGGTTGTTCTGGGTGATTATAAAACAATCACTGAGGGCGACACCGCAAAATGTACCGGTCGTATTCTTGAAGTACCAGTAGGCGAAGAATTACTTGGTCGTGTTGTTGACACGCTAGGTTTGCCTATTGATGGTAAAGGCGCGATCGAATCTAAATTGCTTGCACCTGTTGAGCAGATTGCTCCTGGTGTAATCGACCGTGAGCCGGTTAACCAGCCGATGGAAACAGGTACTAAAGCATTGGATGCGATGGTTCCTGTTGGTCGTGGTCAGCGTGAGCTGATCATTGGTGACCGTCAAACAGGTAAAACAGCAGTAGCGATTGATGCCATTCTGAATCAGAAAGGCAAAAACGTTAAGTGTATCTACGTTGCAGTAGGCCAGAAGGCTTCCTCTGTAGCGGGCGTTGTGCGTAAGCTTGAAGAGCATGGCGCAATGGAATACACAATTGTTGTAGCGGCTAATGCATCTGATCCGGCTTCCATGCAGTTCCTGGCACCTTATGCCGGTTGCGCAATGGGCGAGTATTTCCGCGATAACGGTGAAGACGCTCTGATCGTATATGACGATCTGACTAAACAGGCATGGGCTTACCGTCAGGTATCGCTGTTGCTGCGTCGTCCTCCGGGTCGTGAAGCCTATCCTGGTGATGTTTTCTATCTGCATTCCCGTTTGCTGGAACGTTCTTCCCGTGTAACTGCGGATTATGTTGAGCGTGTGACTAACGGTAAAGTGAAAGGCAAGACCGGTTCTTTGACCGCACTGCCGATCATCGAGACTCAGGAAGGTGACGTATCTGCATTCGTACCGACCAACGTAATCTCGATTACCGATGGTCAGATCTTCCTGGAAACTGACTTGTTTAATGCTGGTATCCGTCCTGCGATTAACGCTGGTTTGTCCGTATCACGTGTTGGTGGTGCTGCACAGACTAAGATCGTTAAGAAGCTGGGTGGTGGTGTTCGTCTTGATTTGGCTCAGTACCGTGAATTGGCGGCGTTTTCGCAGTTCGCATCTGACCTTGATGAAGCAACACGTAAGCAGCTTGAGCGTGGTCAGCGTGTTACTGAACTGATGAAACAGCCTCAGTACTCGCCAATGAATACAGCTGAGATTGCTTTCTCGTTGTTCGCAGCGAACGAAGGTTTCCTGGATGACGTTGACGCTAACAAGGTTGTTGATTTCGAAGCAGCTATGCTGAGTTATCTGCGTTCTGAAAAGTCTGATTTGCTGGATAGCATGAATGAGAGTGGTGGCTTCGATAACGACGTTGCTGATTCAATGCGTTCTGCACTGGAAGATTTCAAGTCCAAAAATACTTGGTAAAGGAGTAAGCTCCAATGGCAAGTACTAAGGAAATCAAAACGCAGATCGGGAGTGTAAAAAACACCCGAAAGATTACCAAAGCGATGGAAATGGTCGCCGCATCGAAGATGCGTCGTGCCAAAGAACGCATGGCAGCGTCACGACCTTATGCAACTAAAATGCAGCAGGTAGTGAGTCACGTAGCTAATGGTCATCTGGAGTATCAACATCCCTACACGCAGGAGCGTGAGGATGTTAAGCGTGTCGGTTATATCATTGTGTCGACAGACCGTGGTCTTTGTGGTGGCTTGAACACTAACCTGTTTAAAGCAGCTTTGAAGAGCATGGCGGAATGGCGTGAAAAAGATGTGGAAGTGGATATCGCCGTATTTGGTGGTAAAGCAGCCTCAGCCTTTCGTCGTTACGGCCTAGTGGCAGAAAAAACCGGTATGGGTGATAAGCCTGAATTGAGCGATATGGTGGGTACTATCAAGGTCATGCTTGATGCCTATGAAGAAGGCCGTATCGACCGTTTGTTTCTGGTTGAAAATCAGTTTATTAGCAGTCTGACACAGACACCTCGCGTACAACAATTGATTCCGATTGTTGCGTCCGACGAGGAGGAGATCAAACACCACTGGGATTATCTGTATGAACCAGAATCCAAAGAAGTGATTGATGCTCTGATGCAACGTTATATCGAGTCGCTGATTTATCAGGCGGCTGTTGAGAACGTTGGCTGTGAAATGTCTGCGCGGATGGTGGCGATGAAGAGTGCATCGGATAATGCCGGTAATCTCATCGACGATCTGCAACTGGTTTACAACAAGGTACGTCAGGCGGCAATCACGCAGGAAATCTCCGAGATCGTTGGCGGTGCGGCGGCTGTATGATTATGGTAGCCAGAACTGTTTGGAATTCAAATTTTAAGAGGTACTATCAATGAGTGGTGGTAAAGTCATTGAGATAATCGGAGCTGTTGTTGACGTGGAATTCCCGCGCAATGCTGTGCCGAAAGTATACGATGCGCTCATTGTTGCTGATCACGACGGTTTAACGTTGGAAGTTCAGTCGCAAATGGGTGATGGTGTCGTTCGTACGATTGCAATGGGTGCATCGGAAGGACTGAAACGTGGTATGGGTGTCGAGAATACCGGCGCACCAATCTCCGTTCCGGTCGGAACCGGCACATTGGGTCGCATCATGGACGTTCTGGGTAACCCGATCGACATGAAAGGTGATGTACCGGCTGAAGTAAAATGGCCGATTCACCGTCCTGCGCCTTCCTATGAAGAGCAATCATCAACGATTGAGATCCTGGAAACAGGTATCAAGGTAGTTGATTTGATCATGCCTATTTCTAAGGGTGGTAAAATCGGTCTGTTTGGTGGTGCGGGTGTTGGTAAAACCGTAACGCTGATGGAGCTGATCAACAACATCGCATCAGAGCACTCCGGTTTGTCGGTGTTCGCAGGTGTTGGTGAGCGTACTCGTGAGGGTAACGATTTCTACCATGAAATGACTGAATCTAACGTAATCGATAAGGTTGCATTAGTATATGGTCAGATGAATGAGCCACCGGGTAACCGTTTACGTGTTGCACTGACTGGTTTGACGATGGCGGAATATTTCCGTGACGAAGGTCGTGACGTACTGCTGTTTATCGATAACATCTATCGTTATACATTGGCGGGTACGGAAGTATCAGCACTGCTGGGTCGTATGCCATCTGCGGTAGGCTATCAGCCAACACTGGCAGAAGAAATGGGCGCATTGCAGGAACGTATTACATCAACTAAGAAAGGTTCGATCACTTCGTTCCAGGCGGTTTATGTACCTGCGGATGACTTGACCGATCCATCGCCAGCAACAACGTTTGCTCACTTGGATGCAACACTGGTACTGTCACGTAATATCGCGGAACTGGGTATTTACCCTGCGGTTGATCCACTTGACTCTACTTCACGCCAGCTTGATCCGTTAATTATCGGTGAAGAGCATTACAACGTGGCACGTGGTGTTCAGGGTGTATTGCAGCGTTATAAGGAATTGCAGGATATTATCGCGATTCTGGGTATGGACGAGTTGTCTGAAGACGATAAGCAGGCTGTTGGCCGCGCACGTCGTATCCAGCGTTTCTTGTCTCAGCCATTCCACGTTGCGGAAGTGTTCACGGGTTCACCAGGTAAGTATGTTAGTCTGAAAGACACTATCTCAAGCTTTAAAGCGATTTTAGCTGGCGAATATGATCACTTGCCTGAGCAAGCGTTCTATATGGTTGGTTCAATCGATGAAGCGATTGAGAAAGCCGAGAAATCATAAGTCGTAATGACTTAGCTCTTTAGGAGAACATGATTATGGCTATGACTATACATCTTGATGTGGTAAGTGCTGAGGAAGAATTATTCTCCGGCACGGTGGAAGAGGTTATTGCTCCGGGTATTGAGGGTGATATCGGTATTTTGCCACGCCACTCACCGTTGATTTCGCAGTTGCGTCCGGGTGAGCTGAAGTATAAAACCAGTGAAGGAATGGAGTCTATGTTCGTTTCTGGTGGTGTATTGGAAGTTCAGCCGCACATGATTACTGTGTTGTCTGATACGGCGATTCGTGCGGGTGATCTGGATGAGCAGGCGGCAACTGATGCACGGCAACGTGCTGAGGATGCGCTGGCTGGGAAAGATCCGGAAGACATGGACTATGCGAAGCTTCAGATTGAATTGGAAGCGGCGAAAGCTCAGTTTGAAATGTTCCAGCGGATTAGTAAAGCGCGGTAATTTGCGGTGCGTTATGTTTGAATAAAAAAGGCAGCCTTTGGCTGCCTTTTTTATTGGGGTGAACTACACTCGAAGCTTTCTGGGTTTTGATGGTTCGTTAATGAAATTACTATTGATGATTGGCTCCTCTGTGTTGTTATGCGCCTGTGTTTCTGCCCCAGCGGTAGATAGATCTAAAGTTAAAGATCCTGTTTATGAGTCCTTTTCCGGTCGTATTAAGTTTGATTGTGCGGGAATGACTCTAGGGCTGTCAGACTTCACAGTAGATATGGAAGACTTGCCATTATCTGCTGGCAAGGCAAAAATGTTCTACCAGACGGATGTTGATATTCAAACAAGGCCCAAATTTGTTAATGGGGAGGTTCAGGATGAAAATTTTATGGCTGGTATTTGGGTTGACATTTCCTTAGGAAAAGGTGACAAGCGCAGGAAGCTCCCTCAAGAGCCCGTTTATTTTCGGCAGGTTGGTCATTCGCTTAGTAACCCTCCAACTGGTTTCAAGGGTGGTATACTGCCATTTGATGATGTTTTAAATCCTGAAAACAAAATATTTGATATTTTTTATGATGTGAAATGTGAAAATAATCAAGGCGATAAAACACACCGGAAATTTAGAACGCAAGGTAAGATCTACAAGTGGCCGAACTCCTAAGGCCCTAAGGCAGTGGTTTGATAACATGAAGCATTCAGATTTCAAAATAGGACTCGAATTCAGAACCGCTACAGGACGCTGGCGCTGCACAGATATTGGCACACGTGTCATTACCGCCATCTCACTCGAACCTCGCAACAATGTACGCTCTTACATCAATGAGTCCGGAGAGCGGGTCGAAGAACAGTATGTGAGCAATGACCCCCGTGATTTGAATGGCCCGCCTTATGATGTTGTTGAGTCTGTATTTGATGAGTATGATTTCGGAGGGTGTGAGGATATTGATTCTCAATGGTTTGCTGAAGCCGAAAAGCGTGTCCAAGAAATAGATGCTGGCGCAGTAAAAATGCTGGATGGCGAAAAGGTATTTGTGGAACTTCGTAAAAAGCGCCAGCAGGTCAAATAATGCCGAAAATATTCAAATTTTACTGAAAAGCGCATATTTTGAAGTGTTGTGAATATTGTTCTGATTAAGTGGCCCTCAGCTCAAGCCACCGCCAATCCCGTATACTGCCGCTCACTAGGATGCCTGAACCCCAAAACAATATGCGCTTTCGGTACGCCCATTTCAAGCAGTTCAGTCGCAACCCCTTCCTCAGTTCCATCATACTGAATCCAGATTTTCCCTGAGATAATACTGATATGCACAACCGCCCC
>CALHAO010000053.1 GCA_937931765.1 uncultured Thiotrichaceae bacterium | reverse complement strand
AAAAGGTATCTGGTACGTGGAATTCCCCACGTACCGGTATAACGAGGATGTTCAGGCATTAGCGGCTAAAAATGGGCTAAAAATCCTTAACGCTCGGTTTGATGCTGGCGACGGCGCAAAAGATGTGCCATCGCTGACGATCAAGGGCGATAAACAGGACTCCAGCCCATTACTCGACTATTTCCGGAAATCTAAACCTGAAGAAAAGCCCACTGTCTCTGAAGTAAAAGAGGCTACGGGCGAGAAGTATTCAGGCTCAGAAATTACGGAAGCATGGCACGAGTACGAGGCTGAATAATGGCCCTAATCATCGAAACCGGCGCGGGTGTTAGCGGTGCGAATAGTTACATAAGCACTGCTGATGCTCAGGCGTATTTGGACTCACGCAACAAAGCCACAGTTTTAACTGATGGCTTGATGCTGAGTGCTATGGACGCGCTTTCCGGTGTTCGATGGGATGGCTTTAAAGCGGCTGCGGCTAATCCTTTGCCGTGGCCTCGCTCTCATGCGTTTGATTGTGAGCGGGTATTAATTGCATCTGACGTTATCCCCGATCAAATAAAAGAAGCGCAAATCTGGCTTGCTTTTTATATTGATTCTGGCAGCGATCCGGCGGCGGTATCTACTCCGGCGATTACGTCCGAGTCAGTAGATGTGCTGTCTGTGTCTTACGCTGTCAAGGTTGGTGATACCACAGCAGTTAGCTTGTTATCTCTTCCAAATGTTGCATCAAAGTTAAAAGGTTTGATGCAATCGAGCGGAGGCATTGACCGTGCCTAATCCTACTCATACACGCCTAGCCGCTACTGCCACGCGCTTAATTGCGCTGCACGGTCGGCCCATGCAATTGCTTGTGTCAAGTGGCGGCAACGATCCTTTTAGTCCAGTTTCGACTAATTCAGAGCTGGATATTATGGGACTTCAAACCAAATTCTCAACTAGAGAGATTGATGGTGATTTGATTCAGGTTCGTGATAAGCGAATTTTACTAGATTCAACGGTAGTCCCCACAAGTGATATGCGATTACGTGACAAAGGCATTGATTATTCGATAGTAAAGGATGGTATCGAAGAGATTGAGCCTGGCCTTAAGTCAATCATTTACAAAGTGCAGGCCCGACTATGAGGCTTGACGCAATCATTCAGCGCCATAAAGGCAATATGCTATCAATTGCAAGGCTATCGGCTGCGGCTATTTCAGCAAAAGTGGTTAGTCGCACTCCGGTTGATAGTGGCACGCTACGCAAAAGCTGGACTCCCAAAAATGGAGCACCTGATTTTAGTAATGCCGGTGGCGACTTTGCGGCGGTAGCTAATAGCTTACAGGCGGGTGATACGTTCACGCTGGCAAACGGGCAGCCGTATGTCCGTCGAATTGAATATGAAGGGCATAGCGGGCAAGCGCCACAGGGGATGTTGCGAATATCAGTTGCTGAATGGCAGCAGATTGTGCGTGGGGTAGTCCGTGGAAACTGATCTAAAAGACGCGCTGCAAGCGGCCATACAGGAAATCATAAACCTGTCCGGTATCACGCTCCACCACGTTCTAAATTACACGATAGGCGAAAAGCCAAATGACAACTATTTAGCGTTTGATATTTTGCGCACTGAGCCGGAACAGATAACGGTTTGCGGTGGCGCTCGTTATCAATGGATTGCTCAGCTAATAATCGCTGTCCGAGACAATACGGGCGTAAACAAAATTAATGAATTTATTGATCTGGTTCGCGAAAGAATGTTTTCAACGAGGCAAATTAACTCAGGTAGTCACACATTCAAAGTGGTCAAGCCTGCAAATGTAGCCGCTCCATTAACGGGCAATGGATGGTACAAAGTGCCAATTTCTATAAACGTGATGACTGTGAATTAAATGAAAAAAATTACTTTATATAAAGAAAAACTGACTGTTGAAGTTTACGAAAGTGAAATTAATGGTTATTTGAAGAACGGCTGGAGCAAATCAAAGCCCGCCAAAACTAAAGAGGTAAAGAAAGATGCCTAGTGCAGCCACTACAGTAAGCGGGTCGGGTTTTGCCGTATCAGCAGCTAGTCCAGCAACCAATGATGCCGTTGGATTTGCAGCGTTAACTTATACATCCGGTGATACTTGCGAGATTACAAGCATCGGCGATATTGGCACGTCGTGGAGTACCACTGAAGATAACACGGTATGCCCTGGACTTAAAACCAAAAAGAAAGCCTCTGAAATGGCTGATCCTTTTTCGTTGGGTTTGAACTACGTTAAGGGCGATGCAATGCAGGCCATTTTGGATGCAGCTTATCAGAGCAAGACCGATACGGTGTCTGTTGAATTGACTGATCCAAACGGAACAGACAAAACATATTTTGAGGCGCAGGTTACTAAAAACACAGTGACACGCGGCGGCGATACCGACTTCATACAGGTTTCGCTGGAATTTGAATTCCAAGATCGTCCAGTTAACAACTAATCGAGTCCTCTCGACTGGCGTAGGCTGCTAGTTAAATAAACCGGCTAGGGTTGCATAGCTGCAACCCGAACTTTTTAAATAAATAGAGAGGTAAAAATCATGAGCAATAATATTACAGACGTATCGGCGTTATATGTAACGGATCAATCAATGGAAATGGTTATTGCTGATCCGCGTACCGGCGAAGACTTGAAGAATGCAGAAGGCAATAAAATGTCGATCATGCTTCAGAGTAAAGATTCAGCTGATTGCAAGCGCGTTATTGCAGCATTCCGTAATAAGTTTAAGGGCAAAGACCCAAGCCCCGCGGCTTCTGAAAAGTTTGGTCTTGACTTGCTGGTTGCGGCCACTACTGGATTTAATAATATTCAGGCGAATGGTCAGCCGCTTGAATATTCAGACGGTCACGTAAGAGGCTTGTATGAGAAATCGCCGATTATCCGCAATCAAGTTGATAAGTATGTCGGTGCCGATGAAAATTTTATTCAGAGTGTACTAGAAGCTTAATAAGTTTCATTGAGCAAAGGGCGTGGCTTGAATCGCATGAAAAAAACAGAGACGAGCCACGCAAAAAATACAGGTCAGAAGAGTATCCAGAGCTTGAATATGGTGATCATGTAATTGATTTGCTGGGCAAGTTTGTTGATGTTACGTATCAGGAAATCGAAAGCTACATAAGATTGACTGGAACGCCATTGACAGCCTGGGAATGTGAAATGCTGGTGATATTGGATAATAGGTATAAATACATGTATCAAAAGTTTGACAATACAAATGATCCGGCTCCATATTCAAATACTGAAACTGTACGGAGTGATGTTGCATCCGGCCTTGCTAGACTGAGAGCTTACGCTAATGGCTGATATTGCTGAGTTAGGCTTTTCGATTGATACGCGCCAGATCGAGGAGGGCGTTCGTCAGCTCGACAACCTTGATAGATCAGGGCGCAGGGCCACAGACTCACTTTCCGGAATTGGAAGAACACGCGCCACTGATGCCATTAACGGCGTGAGTGGCGCGTCTAATCGCGCATCAGATAGTTTAGACCGCACTACCCGCTCAGGCTCCAATATGTCCAGCATGTTCGGCAAATTATCGGGCGTACTGGGCGGGCTGGGGCTGCTGGCGATTGCTAAAAATGCGGTGACGATGGGTAACGCATTTGACACGTCAATGAATACCGTTCAATCCAAGTTGCTCATTACGACAGATCAAATGAAGGGACTGAGAGATCAAGCTAAAGAGCTTGGTGCCGTTACCGCTTTCTCTGCATCACAAGCTGCTGATGGAATGGGTTATCTGGCTCAAGCGGGATTAAGTGCGGAGCAGATAATGGGAGCAATGCCAGCCACTTTAAATCTGGCTTCAGCCGCTGGTATGGATTTAGCAAAATCGGCCGACATTGCAACTAACGTGATGGGCGCGTTTAAATTACAAGTTTCCGACCTGCCCGCTATCACTGACGTTCTGGCGCTTACATCTGCAAAAGCAAATACATCAGTCGAGGAAATGGCATCAGCGATTAAGCAAGCAGGGCCGATAGCGCAAGGTTTTGGCGTTAGCATTTATGAAACCAGTGCGGCATTAGGGCAGCTGGCAAATAACGGATTCAAAGGCGAGCAGGCGGGGATGATCTTTAAGAACATGCTCTCTAATCTCGCCAACCCCGTTGGTGAAACTAAGAAAGCACTAAAAGAACTGGGATTAACTCAGTCAGATGTATTCCAGAAAACAGCAGATGGAAGCCTGAAGTTTCTGGGCATGTCTAACATGCTGGATAAACTCAAGACATCAGGCGCAAGCACTACGGATATGATCCGCATATTCGGGGCCGAAGCGGGGCCGGGATTAATATCCTTGGTTGGCTCTGGTGAGGCGATCGACACATTAGAGCAGAATATTAGAAAGTCCGGCGCGGCTGCTGAAATGGCGGCTATTCAAATGCAGGGGTTGCCAGGTGTAATAAAAAGTCTTTCTTCCGCGTGGGAGTCTGTGAATATTGCATTCATGGAGATGGCTGGTTCTGACATTGCGGTTGCCGCACTAACTAAAATAACTGAGGGCTTACGTTGGGTTGTCTCTACCGCAAAAGATGCGGCGATTGAATGGGCATTCTTCAAAGACGACCTTCAGTTTTCTGACGATACGTTTTTTGTGGTATTGCGCGGCATTGGCGATGCAATACAAAACATAGGTGCCAATCTAGCGCCCATACTTCCATTCCTTGCTGAGTTCGCCACAGGCGCGGCGGCTGTTGTTGCGTCCGCTTTGGGCTTATCGGCTGTTGCATCTGCCTTCGGATTCATCGGCACCGCCATATCTGCAATGGGCGCTATTCTGCTAGCCAATCCGATTATTGCAATCATTACGGCTATCGGTGGAGCGGCTTATGTTATCCGTGAAAATTGGGAGCCACTGAGTGCGTGGTGGAATGACTTCTGGTCAGTCTTTTCGGCTCCGGCTGAGAAGGCATGGTCTGATTTAAAGTCCACGGTTGCTAACAGCGAAATAGCGCAATCAATACAATCAGTCTGGGCCGATGTTCCGGATTACATCAAAGATCCGCTAAACCAAATTGCTGATGAAGTTTCTGCTACCTGGGATCACATTCAAAGCACGATAGAGGATCAGGGCTACATTCAGGGCGGAATTACACTAATCACTGAGTACGCCAATTTCGTTATTAGTACATTCCAATCAATACCCGATCATGCAGCACAGGCATGGACTGATATTCAATCTATTATCAGTGATAGCCAAGTCGTAAGCGGCGCACTGGTAGCATGGGAGATATTCAGAAGCACATTTTTGGGTATTCTTTTTGACGTTAAAGCCGGTGCAGTTGAAGTATTTTCTTCACTTGTTACTGCGTTTAGTTATGTTGGTTCCGATGTATCCGGTATCGTTTCTGAGCTAAGCCAAACACTAGCAGTTTGGATGGACTGGTGGTCTGGCGAGTCGTCAGAGACAATGATATTTATTCGTGATGTTTACGCTGTTGGTTGGGATTGGATAACAGGCATTGTTTCCGGTGCGTGGGATATTCTCAAGGTCACGATCAAAACCGGCTGGGATTTCATTAGCGGAATTCTAACTGCTGGGCTGCGTCTATTGCGCGGTGATTGGGCGGGCGCATGGGATGGAATGAAAAGCACTGTTATTGATTTCGGGCTGGGTATCTTTAATATTCTTGAAACCATTAACGATAAAATTGCTGGATTTATTGGCCGGATTAAAAGCGCAATCAGTGACGCGGCAGCCTCAGTAAAAGGCTTTTTCGGCCTTGCTGATGAGGCGGGCGAAGCTGGACAGAAAATAGCAGGTGGCTTTGTTGGCCCGATGGCACAGGTTAAAGCGGGATTAGATACTACTATCGAGTCGTCTGATAAATTATCAGGTTCATTTATCGGCAATGCGCGGGCGGTACTGGAGGGCATGAAGGCCGGAATCGCTCATGCTGAACAGCAGCGCAATTTAACCCAAGCGCTAGACGATACCAATACGATTACTATCAAAGTGACCGAAGGTGCACAGCAAGCACAAAAGGCCGCAGAGCAATCAACTGCAGCCACAATAGCTAATGAGGCCGCAAATAAAGCCGGTGCAGTAGCAACGAAAGCATCAGCGCAAGAAACACTGAAAAAGACCGCCATTGATAAGCAGGCCGAAGCTTTTATCAAAGCCAATATGTCCGCTCAGGATAAATACAATGCTGTATTGAGTCAGGCTGATACTCTTCTGGGTGCTGGGAAGATTACACAAGATCAATACAATACTGCTATTGATAAAGCACAGGCAGCGCTTGATAAGTCTACTGCAGCGGCAACACGTGGAAGCACTGCAACGGTCAAGTTAACCCAGGCCCAAAAAGATGCGGCAAAAGCAACAGAAGCGCTAAACACCGCACAGCAAAAAATAAACGATCTATTCACGACCGCAAATAACAAACATGCAGTGCTGACCGCTACGCTTAACGAAAACGCGGCGGCTGGCCGTGTGCTTGAATTGCAGCAACAATCATTACATGAAAAAACCGAACTACTAACGGAAGCGAAAGCCAAAGAATTACAGGGGATCGAAGCCAGCAATAAGGCTATCGAAAATCAAATCAAGACGCGCAATGATCTAGCGCAAGCAGTAGAGAGTGCCATAAAATCTGAAAAAGAATCCGGTCAATCACTAGAGATTGCGCGGCAAGCTATCAGAATGACTGACGAGGAATTGCAAGCGCTAACGCTGTCATACAAAGTCGGCTACACAAAAGAACTAGCCAATTCTGAAGCTGCAAATAATGCACAAACCAAGTCGTTGCAAGATCAACGTGCTGCATACATTGCAACACAGAAAACTGTTGATGATATGCATGCAAGTCTTGATAAGCAGATTCTAAGTCTGACCGGGACATCAGATGAAATCCGTCAAAATGAACTGGATTTAAAGAAGATAACCGGCACTGAGCGGGCTGCGATTATTGCCAAGCAAGATCATATTACAGAAATAAAAGCTCAGCAAAAACTAATGGATGCGGGTAAAGCTATATTTGAAGCTACACGCACCGATGCCGAAAAACTCAAAAAAGAAACTGAGCTGCTAACTGAAATACACGAGGCTGGCGGCGTAGAAGCGGATACCTATCAGCGCAAGATTAAATTAATTAAAGAGCAATATGATCCAGCGTCAAAAGCGGCTGAAACCTTTGCTAATGAATCGAAAAAGTTGGCTGGCGAAATTGAAATATTAGAGGCTAAGCTTTACGGCAATGAAGATGCAGCGCGGGCGGCTGAGCTGGGTCAAAAGGGTCTGAACAAGTCTCAAACTGATGGCCTTGTTGCGTTAGAAAATTACCGCGATGGCTTAACAGAGACAGAAAAAGGGCTGGTTGCATTAGAAGAAGCCGCAAAGAAAACGGGCGAATCAATCACTAATTCCTTAACTGATGCGGTTCTTTCGGGCGATTTCAAATCAATCGGCTCAAGTCTTGTTGATATTTTCAAAAACGACATTGCAAAGCCAATTCTGAATAACGTATTCAAGCCTCTTTCTGAGTCAATCAGTAATTCATTTTCCGGCATCGGGAATAGCATCAGTAATTCTCTGGGGCAAGGCAATCTATTCGGCACTACTGGCACAGGCGGCGGCATCATGTCCACGCTATCCGGTGGCGGAATGTCTGGCGCGTTAATGGGCGGCGGCTTAGGCATGATGGCAGGTCAGGCTTTCGGTCAATCCGGTATCGGGTCAGGTATCGGTGGCGCTATTGGCTCTATTTGGGGGCCAATCGGCACTGCGATTGGTACGGGTCTGGGCGGGCTTGTCGAATCCCTATTCTCCAGCAAAAAAGATATGAAAATAGAGTTGGGCAATACTGAGGCTGACATACTCGATAATAATACAAATGTCAGTGGTTGGTACTCAACAGGCCGCGATGGCTCAGCAGAAACGCACCGCTGGACAGATTTCGGGAGAGTCGGTCTGACTAACAATAGCCAGGTTGTCGGCAGAGATAACATAGAAGACCTCAATAACGTGCATCGTATGCTCGACGGCATTAAGGCGTTTGATGCTGCTTTAGCTGATTTATTAACCGATGCTGAAATCGAAACAGTAAAATCTCAAATGAATGACTGGACTGTGGCGATCAGTGATCCGCTGGACATGCTCAGGCTGCGAACAGTCGAAGTTTATAAAGCTCTACCGCTGGTCGTGAGAGAAACATTAGAAGGCATTGACGGCGGTTTTACTTTTACAGGCGCTGAAGAAATGGCGGCAAGAATTGAGTACATCGGTGTTGTTTCGGCTAACGTTACGCCCATGATTCAAGCGCTGGGCATGAAGCTATCGGACTCATCTGCTGTGATGCTTCGCGACACGGTGTTACTAACAGATGCAATGGGCGGCGTAGAGCCTGCTATGCAAAAAATACAATTCGCGTTTCAAAATCTGGCCCCGGCATCTGAGCAATTTACGATGCAATTTAATTCTGTTCGGGATTCTGTAACGGGATTTAATGAAACAATGGGTCTTGTCGGGCCTAATGCGATCACATCAAAAGAGGGTCTGTGGGAATTTATCACAGCTCAAGACATTAGCAGTCAGTCCGGTAGAGATGCAGCCGCCGCCGCGTTTGATGTAGCTGATGCCATGACTGTGTTTGCTGATTCAATCGCAAATATCAAAGATATGTTTGCAAATACAATTGAGCAGATTGAAAACGATCTACTGACGCAAGCAGAGAAACAGCAAAAATACATGGCTGAAGCTGAAAAGCTGTTTGATCAGCTCAAAGCGGAATCAGACCCCGGCAAGATTGCGGAAATGTCCGAAAAAATTAATGCGGCGGTACAAAACGCATGGTCGAACATGACAGCAGATCAAAAAGCGACTAATGCGGATTATCTGAAAAACATGCTATCTGCTTCCAGTACGTTTGCGGAAGAGTCGTTGAAAGGCGCGATGAGCAATGCGGATTTAATGAAAGATGCAATTGCTCAATTGTCGGTGCCGGTTGATAGAATGCTGGCAGCGGGTGAGCTACAAGGCATAGCTGCCTACGATGCGCGTAATGCGGCTAATGACTCGCTGAGTGCTGCGCTCAACAACATGAGTGCAGCAGACGGAATGAATGTCGCTGCTGCTGAAATGAAAGTGGCTGCATCTGCCGTTGCTTCAGCCGCCGCGAGTATGCCCAGCAGTTTTAGCGTTAGTGTTTCCGGTGGTGCAGAGGTTCCGGCTTTCGCGTCAGGCGGCAACTATGCCGGTGGATTAGCTTTAGTCGGCGAGCAGGGGCCGGAATTAATCAATTTTACACAGCCCGGTTATATCTACACCTCAGTCGAAACCCAAAAATTAATGGATGCGCGTGAGATTGATGTGCCCGCCAATGTCATCGATGCCCGCCCGGTATTTTCCAGAAGGTCTTCTAATGAGAATAATGACAATTTAGTTGCTGAATTAAAGGCAGAGCTTAAGGCATTACGTGAGCAAGTTGGAAAGCTTGATGATAACCAAGATCGCCGCCACAAAAGTGCAGCTAAACAACGTGATAACCAAAGTGACTTGATCGACTCAGGGAACTCAACTGCCAAATCTGCCAGCCGAAAACAAGGGCGCACCGATAAAGTCAACAGAATTAAAAAGGCAAGCTAATGCTACCTATTGTTAAAGCAAACACCGAATCCACTCAAGCCAACCGAGATCTAATATTGTCTGTCCTTGAAGGGGTTGTTGAGCAAAACCAGAGAGCTTCTGTTTTGTGGCGTCAGATTGCAGTTGCTGTGACTGCGTTGGCTGATGAGATGGAAACACAGGAAGCAGAAACAGAGCGACGCTTGGAGCTAATGGCTGAAAGTTTAAATAGTAAGGCTGATAAGGCATTACGCAAAAAGGCCGGTAATGCTCTACGTGCTGCCTCAGATCGAATTACGAACATGCTGAACAAACTAAGAGGACAATAAATTATGTTTGGAAACTCTGCTGCTGAAGTAGAAGCGATTGCCAATCGCAAGATGATGGAGGCTCTGTTGAGCTTGTCCATTGCCCGGTCGGAGCAAGATAGCAAGGCGTTACTGGATGCCTCCCGTATGATCCGTGAACGTGCAGTATCATTAGAGCGTCAAGCGAAAAAACACAAGATCAGTTGGTTGGCTGGAAAAGTAAAGTCCTGGTTACGGATTGATGGTAATGCCCGGATTGATGATCTGCGCAATATTTCAAATCGCATTAAAGCCGTAGGGGATCAGGTAGCTACTCGTAACGACCGTTACCATGTTGCGCTATGTGAGATGTACGCCCGTGAACTGGATGACCAGGCAAAGCAGCATGGCATGAAAGACCTTGCTGCTGCGGGTGACTCCATTCGCCAAATGAGTGCAAGATTCAGCAAGGGTTTGGTTGATTCCAACGCAGAGAAGAAGGATAATAATGAGTGAACAGAATCAGCAGCTTAGTGAGCTGCGCATCAGAAATCAGTGTATTGCCGTTTTTGCGTCGATGCATCTTGAGCAGAATCCCAGAATAGAATGCACCGACAGTAATGTTGAGTTTGTATTCGCCTCAGAACTGTCATTTCGGCAGATTAAACTCCTTTACGATGGCCCGGCTGGCGCACTAATTAAAGTAGCGTTGGATCGGAATATCTCATACGGAAAGGAAAAAAATCATCTTATAAACTCCCGAAAATGAGGATTCATCATGGGTATGAAAGCCTGGAAACAAATCGAAGCAGGTTCAGTCCGTCGCAACCTTTTGGAAGCACCGGTACAAGCTGAACTGGATCAAATCGCAGTAAACACTGGCGGCATTGCTGCAATCAACAGCGCCCGTGGTGCTGCTAGCGGTATTGCAACATTGGATGCTGGCGGTAAAGTGCCGCAAAGTCAGATTCCTGCTGTTGCTCTGTCTGAATACAAAGGCGATGTAGCGGATGCTGCTGCAATGACAGCACTGACTGCTCAACAGGGCGATTGGTGTACCCGTCAGGATGAGGGTGTTGATTACATTCTGTCTGGTTCTGATAGCTCAGTCGCTGCCGATTGGCGGCCCATCAGCTCACCAAACAATGGTGTAACCAGTGTCAATGGTAATACAGGCGCTGTGACTTTGGCTGCTGCTGCGTTCTCTGGTGCTGCTGCTGATATTTCTGGTCTGGCTGATATTGCGACTTCTGGTTCTGCCAACGACGCAAGTTATGACGGTTCGGCCACTAACTACCTGGCAGGTGATACCAGCGCAGGTGCTGCACTAACCACCTTAGATGCGAAAGCGAAGCAGAATGCTGATGCTATTGTAACTGCGAAAGGTGCTGCAGTTAATGCCGCTACTTTGGTTAATGGCACTTTGACTGGCGTGCAAGATGATGCCAACCCAACTTTCACTGTGTCTGGTGTTGATACCAGCAAGAAGATCCTTTTCTTCCGTGATGGTATCGAGCAACTGACTTCTGGCTTCGCCACGATTTCAGGCGATACCATTACTACAGTGATTAGCAACCCAGCTTCTGACGAAGCAATGGTGGTTGTTGGCTATCCTGCTGCTGCGTAATCAGTGACAGATATGGGCTGGCGTGGCGTAAAACCCGCCAGCTTTTAATTATGGCCATTAAGCAAATTTCCTCCGATCTTTCTTTTAGTGTACCGGCTTCTGGTGCTGTCGCAGTGGGCACGTTGCCGTTTGTGCCACTGAAAAACTGGCCGATCACGGTTTTTGTTAATGGTGTGTCTGATGATCCACAGTTTTCCATTCAGTTGATTGAGCAATCTATCATTGCTAATCCATTGATACTGGGTGAAAAAGTAAAGGCAGATTATTGGGTGGAGTTTGACGAAGCCGGGCAAGCAACCGGTGAATCAAGCGTTGAATATGATTACATCATAAGTAAGCCTGAAATACAGGCCATGATTAATGGTTCATTGTCTCCGGTTGTTCAGGAGATTGATGAAACGATCACCAAGACGCTCTTTGTTACTTTAAGGACAGATACTGATCGGCAGGTGGTTGATTCTGTCTCGGAGGGTTCGGGTGAATCCGAATCTGAAACTCAGCCCCAAATTAATTACGAGATTGTCTACGTGCCTCCATTCTGGCCTGAGTTGTACAACAGCACGGCGAGTGGCCACAACTTAGATAATTTAGCAGCGATTCAGGCTGCACTGAAAATCGATGGTGAGCAACTTCAAGGGGTAATCAGTGCCTCTATCTGACGACGATTACCAATATTGGCTAGAGCAGTCAGCATCATCTGAACGATGTCTGTTAGCTGCATTAGAATCTGACTCTGGAATGGTTCGTGTTGGGTGGCCTGCTTTCATTAATCGACCAAGTGACCAGTACCCAAATCTATTCTGGGATGACGTGCTGTCTGAGCTGCCTGAATTTTCAAGTGCGGATGGTGTTATTGATGTTGGTGATTTAGAAATCGTTTGGCCTGAACAGGTGAATGAATTATTTTCCCGTTATTGGCGTGGGCGGCGTTATCGCATGTGGCTTGGGTCGCAATTATGGCCTATGGATGATTTCAGGGTGATAGCGTCTGGCCGGATTGAATCAGTAGAACGTACCGGAGCGCACCGGATAAAATTTAACTTCATGAGTGCGTCGGTGCTGTTGTCTGTTGCTATCAATGAGGCAGCAGAACAACCAACTGAAACTATTAGTTTTAATATTTCCGGCGGAAATGAACCGCGTGATTTCGATCCTGCAAATAGCAGCATTCCATTGCCATCACGCTATAACTGGCGACAACCCGATGTGTTTTTTGCGCTACCCGGTGGTGACGACGCATGGAGGCCGGAGTTATGACTACTGATTTATACACTATTCCAGCCGCTACATTGCCAGATCTGGCTAATTGGACCACTAGCCAACTAGGATTAAATGCGCCTCAGCTCATGCACCTAAGCGAACATCAGCAGAATGCTCAGATAAAGATTGCGTTAAGTGGTGGAGGTGATTACCATACCGTGCTACAGCAGGGTTGTGACTCTCTCGGTATTATACCTAGATTTGATGAATACGGGCAGCTTCAGTTAATTGGCATGGACTACGCCCGTGCCGCTGATTACGCTATTACTTATGATGATATTCGTGAGATTAGCGTGGCCAGTGAGCTGCCAGAGCTGACGGAACTATTGCTGCGCTACGGATACGATCATGAAAACAGCGAATACACCGGGCGTATTCTTTTTCAAAATTCAGCTCATCACTACCCCGAAAATTGGCCTGAGAGCATGGAAGTTGACACGGTTATAGTTAATCGGGTTGATGCGGTTAATGACGGGAATAGGCGTGCCCTTCGTCGTTTTGTTCGTCGGCGGTTATATTTTATTACTTGTTTTATTCGTGGCGTTATCTTTCGTACTGGCGATAGGCTTCATGTGTTTCATCCATTGTGGGGGCTAGATGCTACCGGTACGATTTGGGATGTAGAAAGATTACCTGGCAGCAATGAGGCTATGCTCGAGGTGGAAATATGAGCTGCCAGCCTTTGCGTATATTGTTTGAAAACCAGCTTATCGGCTCTCAGATGACGGCGCTACCTGCCGCATTAACTGCCCCTATAAACTTGCTAACTGAACAGCGTTCTCGGGTGTTTCGCTCACACCAAACAACTGATGATGAGGGGCGGATAGTTCAGGAAATTCACATTAATCAGGCTGACCGCGCATTTGTTGCGGATTCTTTCGCTGTTGGCCAGCATAACTTAGGTGGCGTTGATTCAATAAGATTGCAGCTATGGGATGGCGAAAATAAAACAGGTGAACAGACTGATATTGGAGTTCATCGAGCAGCAGTATTAATCCCTATGGACGAATGGCATCCAGACATAAATTATTGGGGAGAAACTTACAGCCCAGCCGGTCTGGATAGAATCACGCCGTTATGGTTTGACCCTGTGCGTTGGCGTTCAGCCTTGATTACGATCACAAGTCATTCAAACCCCGCTGGCTACATCGATATAGGCATGATGATGCTGGGTTTATCTGCGCGGCCTAAGCATAATTTTAGTTGGGGCAATGACCTGAAGTGGGAAGGTGACACTGAGGAATCACGCACCAAGGGCGGCTCTTTAGTGACAGAAAGAGGCATGTCTGAGTACAGAGTAATGCAGCTTGATCTTAACGGAATGGATGACGACGATAGGAATATGCTGAGCACTGCCTGCAATAAATCAAAAGGTAAGCCTATTTTGGTATCGGCTTACCCAGAAACAGACAATCAAGTCCGCAATGCAGAGTACACAATGATGGCGAAAGTTAATGTCGGTGGCTGGCGACATAATCGACCTAATGAGCACAGCAATTCATTTTTATTCAAGGAAGTCTAATGACGATTGAAAATATTGTTTTACCCGATATGTCACTGGATCTTACTGCCTTCCGGATTAAAGCGCCTGATTATGATTACATTGAGAAACATGCGGGGCGTGACTCCACATTAGAAGATTGGTCACAAAGGTTAATGCAATTTGCTCAAGTCATTGAGCATTACCTTAACGAATCACGGGCTGTTCCGGATACGGTACGGGGAACATTGCAGGGTCTGGTTGATGATGCGCGGGCGGCTGAACAGGCTATCCGGTTGCATATCACTTCCGTTCGGTTGCCTTTGCTGGAAGACGGCAATGAATTGATGCTGATGCGTGTGAATGAGGACGCTACCGAGTACGAAGTCGTTCATCCTTCACAGCTTTTCTCCGGTTGGATGCAATCGCTGACCGTGAATGTTGGTGGACAGGAATTACCTGTTATCAGTTCGCCTAATATCGTGCTGCCGGAATTTGGGGAATATAACCTAAATTCATCTGATGATTATGATCGATTTATTGCCCGACTGGGTGATGCGATGCGGGCGGCGGCTGATGCCGAGCGTTACCGCAATAGCGCCTCTAGTTATGTCAGATTGGCTAGTGATCAGGCCAATGAATCTCGTTACTGGTCGGAGAGGTCTAAGGAAGATTCTGGCGAATCGAAGCGTTATTCAGATTTAAGCATGAGATATACGCTAAGAGCTGAGTCTGCTTCAGCGGGAGCGGCTGAAGACGCGGCTAAGCTATTTAGTGAGTGGTCAATTTCGCATGTGAAGGCGGCCAAAGGCTGGGCGGATACTGCTAAGAGGCATTCAAACACGATTGGTGCGGTGGTTAGGGAATGCGAAAGCATTCGCAATGCCACCAACAGACTGAAAACTGAAACAAATTCACTGGTCGATCAGTCCGAAGATTTTGCAAGGCAGTCACAGGACAGCAGCCGGAATTCTGCAACTTCAGCGTCCCTTGCCGAGCAGGCCAAAACTAATGCGGGTATTTTTCTGAGTCAATCTATTGATGCCAGAAACGAAGCTGACGGACACCGCCAAAATGCAAGGAACTCGGCACTTGATGCCGAAATCGCTGAGCAGAATATTAGCCAGTATTATGAAGACATGAGCTGGATGGCCTTAACGGGGGTAATGTCCAATGCCTCATCCCTTATCCACACCCAAAGAATTATTTTACAGGAACATGCCGCATGAATGCTCAGCACGTATTTCAGGAAGTCGGGAAACTGACGCAAAAAACCACAGAGTTACTGGAAGCAGTTCTCGGTATGAAAAGCAGCATGGAAGCTCATGTTGAGCAATCCGCATCTTCGGCAGAAGAATCCGCGCAATCAGAACAACAAGCATCAGAACATCTGATGGCTGTCGGCGAACTTAAAACGCAATTAGAAGCGTTATCGACTCAGGCTGAGCAGTTGGTTAATGATGCGGTTGCGATTGCCTACGGTGACGGGGCCAGTGCCACACCAGCGCCGGGAAGTATACCGGTGGCGGGTGCTGATGGCACAATTGACCCCGGCTGGCTGCCCGGTGATTGGTCAGAGCTGGCTGGGGTGTTGGCTTCGGTGATCAGCAATACCCGTGACATTCTGAAGTTGTATGAAATCGACCTGGAGCAAGATAAAAACATCACCGGTTTGAATTCTGCGCTGGAAAAGCTAGGTCAACAAGTTAATAAGCTTGAAGAGCTGCGGCGCGAGAATGAGCATAACCTGTCTCGTGTTGGGCAGGATCTTAGTAATCTCGCGATGGTAACGGCTGACCAGGATGAATATATGTCGCAGATTATGCGCGGCATGGGGCAGACAGGCTTCTTCATGGCGCGTCGTTATTATCATCACGGTGACAAGGCTTATCACCGCCCTTTCGCGGGTGATTATTCTGCACTGGGCATTCACAGCCACTGGGATATTTACGGCATTTGTGGCATGGCGGAAGGATCAGCGATTATCAATGGCAAGTACGTCAGTCGTCGGCATACTGATTATCATGCACGGATGCCCGCACCAGCGGATAGTGTTTATATGGAAACTGTCCCCGTTGAAAGACCTGAAACACCTGTTGACGTAGCTGCCCTTCCTGCTGACCAACAATACTTACAGATGCGAAAATATTGGGAAGTCGCCGCAGGGAAAAGACCTGCGAGTGATGTAGCTGACTTTGAAAGCGCATTCACTCTCTGTCTGACTTATGAAGAAATGGTAGAAGAAGAATTCGACCTAGACTTTGGTGATACGTTCTTTTCGGGCCGCCATCAAATTGATGCGTCAGCGATACAGGAATTGCTAGATAAGAATCAGTATTTTTCGGAATCTGGCCATAAAAACCGGCTTGAGAACTTGAGCTACTGGCATTCAATGGTTAAACGGATCAATGATGACGGAACTATCCGACTGGCTGTGCGAAAAACACGAGTGGTGACAATGCCAGTCGGGAGCTTAGCCGATTACCCGATGACCGATCTAGTTGAGCCTGTTGACGACCTTCTCACCAAGCAGCGCTATGGGTGGACTGCGGAGCAGATGGAGAAGACTCGTCATCAACGTTTTCGTGTGAAACATCGGAAAGGACAGGATAACACCGGCTACAGGAGCAGCGCTCCTGAGTTAATGGATGAGCTGATGGCGAAAATACCGGGACTGGATGGTGTTGGTGCAACTATTGACGAGGCATACGATCAATATGGTCTGCGTGATGAAATCAGTGAATTTGGTGATAGTGCTACAAAGTTAAATGCAGCTTATTACAACCGCTTCTATAGAATTAGTTATAACGATGCCAGTAATCGTCGTGACGCAATGCGAGGTTATAATGACCCTACACTCTGGGTCGCCCGCACGACTCGCGAAGAAGTGTCGCCGACTAAAGCTGGCAACGAAGAGATCAGGGTTTCTTATGCTATTCCGTTGGAGTTAATAGTTATTGGGCCAGATTGGAATCCGTATGACGTACCTGAAAACCCAGCGGGCTATCAGTGGCAGACCTATAATAACGATCAATCTATTGGGGACAGCCAAAACAATCCGCTGCCTGGGTATTTTACAACCGCACGAACTTATTACCACACGCCGATTGAACTATTTTCTGATAACGCGGCGGTGGCTGATGTCGATCCGGCAGATACCGCCACAGCTTATAAGTGGGTGACCTGTGCTGATGGTGTGGCACGTCGCCATACCCCGTCCGGTATTCCGGTGTTCATGCCTAATATTCCAGGTGTTGGCTCTTTTCGCATTCGCTACCCAATTCCTTACCTTTTTCATGAGGGCAGCTATGCACATGCCATGACGCAGGCAGTGCAGGATGAAGCAGTAGGAATTTTAGCACTGGAAGCCAGTAATACTAACGACATTCTCCGGCAGGGCGCTTCTATGCTGAAAATGCAAAGTGATATTTCTCGGCGTGATGCCGAACAATCCAGCGAATTAGTTAGAAAAACTGATGATCTGGAAAAACTAATTGCCGAAATTAAGCGGCACATAAGCAGCAACGATGCAGATACACACTCACTGCTCGCGCTGGGTACTTCAAACGCAAACGACATTTTAAGAGGATATCAAAATGGGTGAGATAGCAGATGCAGCGCGTGAGCTGCGAGAAACAAAAGAACTGGTATTGCAGCAAATGCCTAATGCCAGAGCTGAAATGGATCAAATCAAAGCTGATTATGGGAGTTTTGTAGGTGCAGGGGTTCATAAAGCTATTTTCTTAGACCCTGCAGGAGATGATGCCGCTCCGGGTACTCTTACTGCCCCTGTAAAAACCTTAATGAGAGCTTTGGCTATGGTGCCAAACGGGGGTGCTGGGTCTATTTACGCAGCGCCTGGTACGCATTTATTAAGTACTGATATATCCAAAGATGCCGCTATACGAATCCAGCCGTGGAATGGCGATAAAACTAATGTTCGTATTGAGCAGGTGCCTCATGTAGACGATATAGGGGGGAATTTACGAGCTAAAACAGGCTCCATAGTCTCCAATCAACCTATTTGGATGAAAGATGTTAATTTAATCACCGCAGACTTTAGCCAAGTCGAGCAAGATAATCCCGGATTGCAACACATGCACTCAGCGGGCTTTGCTCCAGATCACTGGAATTCCACAAGTTCATTGACCTTGGTTTATTGCAGAATTGATTGTTATGACGGTCCTATCGTCAGTGGTTATGGGTTGGGTAAACAAGTCGCTTTCCGTGGCTGTGAAATGGTGGGTCATGGTACTACCACTCAGGATGACACCCTGAAGCGCAAACCCGTTTTTATGCGGAACGGCTCTTTCATGTTCTCCGGTTCCCTAGATGGATTTGCTGTAGAGCAGGGAGGAATTAATGTAGGGGCGAATATTCTCCTGCCAGGAAATCATGACGTTATGACTAATTTTGAAAAGGTGAATTACTAATGAAAACAAATACTTTAAAATACGAAGGTAAGACCCTCGTTGGCAATCCTGATGAATTAAAAGATTTGGGTGTTACTGATGAGGTTATTACCTCTCTTCAGCAGATTAACGACCAAAAAGCGGTAAATAGTGCTAGAAAGATGGCCGGAGTGGAATTTCAGGGTGTAATGTGCTCTGCTACTGGTGAAGACCAAGCGGGATTACACGCGTTTATAGGTGAATACCGTCACTACCAGATGGCAAAAGAAGTACTGCTACCAGCTAAGTTAGCCAAGGCTCCTGACGCTGAAAAGCCCGCTATCCAGGCTATGATTGATGGTCTGGAGTTTCCGCAGATCAATTTGAGCTTTGAGAATGGCAATAAGCTGGTTGTCACTGAAGACAATATCGAAGCACTGGAAGCGACTTGGAAGCCATTCCGTATGTCGTTCTTTCCTGTGCCGGAAGCGGCTTAATATTATTATAGGTACAGATAGTGTAGTCTCGGCGTAGTCTCAATGTTTACGCTGAGATTTCATTATTTCTGAAAATAGGGTAAGTACTTGATTTATAATGGTGCACGGGGCCGGACTCGAACCGGCACGGTGTTGCCACCGAGGGATTTTAAGTCTTACTCGTTCAATCCCACGGCTAACAATTAAGCCCCACGCAATTCAACTTATTTCAATTATATTCAACTCTTAGCGACTCAATAACGGGCCGCTATTCAACTTTACTCCACGATAAACTACACTGCTCAACTCTCACCCGAAGTCGCAGTGTAGTCTCGAATGCCTAATTTTACCAAAAAAATGCTGGATGGTTTGAAGCCGGAAAGCAAGCTGTACCGTGCTGCAGACTCAGCGTGTCCGGGGCTGAAAATTGCGGTATACCCGTCCGGCATTAAGACATTCAAAGTCATCAAACGCCCGAAAGGTCAAAAGCCGGTCACGGTTACGCTGGGAAAATATCCAGAAATGACGATCTTCATTGCGCGGAAAAAGGCAATTGAGGCAATGGATTCGATCAGCAGCGGCGACAATCCAAACGATTCAGGCAAGGCAAATGTAACATTCAGGCAGGCATTCGACGAATATTGCGGAATCCGTGAACTGAAAGAAACGACACTGAATGACTACAACCGGACAATGACGCAACACCTCACCGGCTAGGTTTGATTCTCTATTTTACCACGCCGCCACACTCACGCCACAAATAACCGTTATCATTTGTTATGATTCGTGATAATTAGTTATTTAAAGTTATTTAATATCAGCTACTTAATAACATTTGATACCAAGGTCATCGGATTCAAAATCCACCGTTGGTAACAACGTCCGAGTTCGAGTCTCGGTCTAGGCACCATTTAAAATCAACAGCTTAGTGTCACATAAGCTAACCTAACACCACCTCATAAATTAATTCGCCACAATCCCGCCACAAAACAGCCGCAAGAAATAAATCAGTTGCTATCCTTAAAAGCATAAGGAGAGTGACGCACATGGCTAGTTTTAAAAAACGTGACGGCGGGATACAGGTATCAATCAGGCGCAAGGGTTATCAGCCGATCTATAGAACTTTTGATGACACGCGACAAGGCGAGCAAGACGCTGAGCAGTGGGCGGAAGATATTGAACTGCAAATTAAACACGGCAGGCATCAAAATCAGAATAACACCGGATCAACTCCGCTCCGTGAGGCGCTTGAAAGATACCGGCGAGAAGTAACGCCACTAAAAAAACCATCAGGCGCAAAGAAGGAAAACACGCGGATAATTGCGCTTTGCAAAATCCCGCTGACTGATCGGGCAATGGATCAAGTGACTAGCATGTTGATTGCCAGCTATCGCGATGAAATGCTTGATGCTGACTACAAAGCCTCAACGATAAATAACAATCTGGCGATTCTATCAAGATGCTACAACGTGGCAGCGACTGAGTGGGGCCTTGCAGTACAAAACCCTGTTAAGGGTGTAAGGCGACCAAGGCAGGGAGAAGGCAGAGACAGGCGATTCAAGGAAGGAGAGGAAGAATTAATCCTCTCCTATCTCCGTGAGCCATTTAAAAGCATGGTGGTTTTATTGCTTGAAACAGCAATGAGGCGCGGCGAATTATGCCGGATTGAATGGCGTGATATAAAGCTGAATGAACGGTACTTGATTTTAAGGGAAACAAAAAACAGTGAGGCGCGGTCTGTGCCACTGTCAACTAAGGCTGTCCGCGTTCTATCCGGTCTACCCCGAAATATTGACGGAAAGGTTTTTAAAATACACCCAGATACGCTATCACATGCAGTGCTTGATGCTTGCAGGGCTAATGATATTCATGACTTTCATACCCACGATTTGCGACACGAAGCGACAAGCAGGCTATTTGAAATGGGTGTATTTAATATCATGGAGATTGCGTCCATAACGGGCCATAAAGATTTAAAGATGCTGAAGCGGTATACGCATTTCGAGGCTTCAAGTTTGGCAGCTAAGCTGGGCTAATCTGAACTTAGAGCGCCTAGCTTTTTTCATTGCAGCAAGGACGACTGACTTTTCGGTTTTGAATATTTCAAGCCGTGGGAAGTAAGCATACCCATCCTTTTTGGTTAAACTTAGCTTGTCTAGCCTTCCATCGAAATGACCGTAATCGCGACCATCACGATTAAAGTAGGTGAGCCTGTAATCTTGCAGCAATCTATGGACAGATGGCTCGAGGGACGAATCGGGTATTGCAAATAAAAAACTGCGACTGCACTTAGCTCCATACCTCCTAAATAGTGATCTACTGCACTTGCCCACCTTGACAAAACCGTCACCAAGATCAAGACAATAAATCCAGCCATTGTCGCTTATCTCTCTTATGCTTGTTGTTGCGAATCTCGGTAATTTCATCATCCAACCCTCAACTCAACATCACTATTCCGCTTTCGCCCTGCCTTGCGGGTATTTACTTTCTTCTTCCACGGCTTATCCTTCAGCCACTGAATCACATCATCCCTAACCCATTTCCCCCTTCCCATTGCCGGAGGTGGGACTTCTTCAGGGTGCCGCCATTTGTGCTGATTAAAAGCAGCCACTGATGGCTTTCCGTATAGCACTGCCATTTCATCTGATCCGATTATCATTTCATTCTCCTCAATTAGCCAGCAAATCAACCAGCCAAAACTTATCAGCCTTGTGTATCTCGACTACTGCAACATTTTCTTTAATAAACCGCTTCAAATCTTTCCGGCTGATCTGCCACATATCCCCGCCCTGCCTCTCGGTTCGCTCAGTGCCTTTTTTCTTCGCTTTCAGCCAGCCTTTTTCAATCCAGCGCGTAACGGTTTTAGCGTCAATACCCATGATGTTTGATAATCCGGTGGCGGTAAAAACATCGTCACAATCGGCAACGAATAAATGCAGCCGTTTACGCTTAACTGATATTGCTGTGGCTGTGCGCTTATAACCTCGTCGGCTCATTATCTGCCTGATATTGTCTGGATTTTTCCAGTAATGAGACTCCAATAATTCAATTTCAGCATCAGACCACGGTGGCTCTTTCCTTGTTTGCTGCACTGCTCCGATTGCCAATGCCCGACTGCGGACTTGATGTCGTGGCATTCCATATTTATCTGCAAAGGTTTTTACAGCTCCGCGTGGTTGTGGCTTGCTGTATAAATCTCGGATTAGAGTATCAAGTCTTTGCTGGGGTAGTGTGTTTGCTGGTTTCATTCTCCCGCCTCCTCGATTTCCCGCCCCAGCTCCAAAAACAGCTGAACAATAAAAACTGCATCACTCGCATAGTGAGGATCTTCGTTATTGTTAACTCTCAGCCTTAGCTTGTTTTCGAGCCGATTTCGTGTGCTGCCGTTACTCCAGACGGGAAGTGACATAATATCAATATAATTCAGCATCTCTCTGATGAATTTATGCGGATCTCTCACTGAGAAGTTAATTCTGATTATTGACAGAATCACCAGCAAGCCTCCGGCACCGACTGCCACGCCGGTTAAGAAAACAATTAATTCGCTCATAACTCACCCTCAAATTGCGGCGCGTACATCCAGTGCGTCGGCATGATTCTAAAGTCCATATTGTCATCAAGCTCCGGTGAATCCCAAGTTTGAAACTCAGCGTCAAACTCATAAATCCTTGTGTCGATTGATCCGCCCAGAACTATGATGCACTGGCGTTCTGGCTCCGGCCATGTCTCCGGCTTAGAATAATCAATCTCATTCCACTGACTTTGTTTTGCTGCCTGCCATGCCTGCCAAGCACATTGAACATGATAAGCTCTATACTGATCCGGCCAGCCCTGGTCTTTCCCGTTTAGCTCAATATCCCACTCTCTTGGTGGTAATGCTGCCCACGCCTCAAATTCCTTGCGTCCATCCATCACCCAACCTCCCGCCATTCACTAACATCACCCACATACAAAAATCCGCCGCCCGATATTTCCCACTGAGCAAATTCACCTTGCTCCATATAAACTGCATTCACCCACTCTCCCGCCAAGTTTTTGACCCGGTAGAGCTGGCCACTCTTTGGTTTTCGTTTAATCATTTCCCTTTACCCTTACGGCATTTTTCGCCGTCTTTAATTAATTTCTTCAGTGGCCTGTAAAGCCAAAGGTCAATTGCTGCCGCTGCTAATAGCGGGCCGTACACCAGTGCTACTCCTAGCCACATCTTTTAAATGCCAAGGCTATACTGGTTATCTTCTGCATTTCTTCAGCGCGACTTGTAACTTTGAGTAATAATCCAAGTCAGATTTTGCGCGAATGACCCACAAATTAAATGTTTTAACCGCCCTCTCATAAGCCTTGCTTTTCGGCTCAAATATTCCCGCCACTCCTTCTGATTGTTTCAATACAGAATTACAGAAATCAATCTGATTGCCTGTTATCTCTATTGCCTCAAGTATTTGAGACCTTCTCATGTTGTTAATATTCACGGCTTAGCATCCATATTCCAGTTATAAAAATCACAACTCCAAACAAACCGACTGTACAACCAACAAGCCCACCGGCAGCAAACATTAATCCTGCTCTCTCACGCTGTACTGTTGGAATAATGATACTAGCCGGATTTATTAGTCGCTTTAGTGCAAAAGATGCAGCGCTAACTCCAAAGCTCATTAAGCCAAAGCCAACAACGAATAGCCAGCTGATTGATGTTAGCGTTAAGGCTATTCCGGCAAAAAACCAGAACAGCCCACATACTAAAATAATTGATATTCCGCCTGCTACTAAATAGCTGATTAATCTAAGTTTATTTATCATGCTTATTATTATAGGCGCATGGTTAATAGTGCTGTCAACGGGTTATTTGAATGAATCCATCACCGCATAAAATGCAATTAAAATGCAAAATATCGTAAATCCTATGCTTATCATTTCGACCATCATTTGCCTCCAAATGCAAAATATGAGGCATATAAAATAAACAGTATTGCCAGCACGCCAGCTACGTTTTGTATAAATTCAATCACATCAAATCTCCGTTAGAATGTACTTAGGCTTTCCGTTGCCCTGCTCAGTATTCAGTGCAACCTTGTTACCCTGCTCAACAGTCTCACCCTCCAGTGTTTCCAGAATCTGGGCAGCAACTGCTTGCTTTGCAGGCTTGCCCAATGTCCAGCCGATAAAAAGATTGGGGTCGTCTTTCATAACTTCTTCTATGCCAGTAATGATGGGTCTTACCGTCGGCCTGATGTCGGCATTGAGTATTTTTGTTCTGAGAATCCTGTATGTTGCTCGGTATGCAGTCGAATCAAGAAACCCATTTGGTACGCCTGATGATGGGACTGTGTTCTCAGTCAGTAACTCAGCAGATACGCTTTTTTCTGGCACCGTATCTTTTGCTGAAACCGTATCGGGTACGCTTTTTGATACGCCTTTTTGTGTGATACGGTCTATTTGTTTCGGGTCTGCGGTACGGTTCATGACAGGATCATCGGGGCTATCAATACCGTGTTTTGCGAGTCCATTGTTCCATGTTTTCTTAACCGTATCTCTGGGCGTATCAGCCTTATCGGGTACGGTTTCCGGTGGTTTATCTGGGGCGGGTAGTGCGGTTCTTTCATGCTCGATAATCCTACCAATTTCCTGCATTGAAACACCTTGAGCAACCATTGTTTTTACGCGACGGGCGAGCAGGGCATTATCATCAACTCCGGTTGAAACCAGGTCACCAGTGAAGCGAAAGAGGAGGGACAGCACATCGAAAGCCAGCACAAAAACCAGCCACTTTAAATCTCTGGCCTGCTCAACCGAAACGCCCAAAATCCATGCAACCATTGCATCATCAGCACCTGTTCCTTTCGCTGAAGCAGTGCCACCACCCGAAGAAAGCAGGGCGGCGCGTTGCGTTTCAAGGTCTGCGATTAGCTGCTTAGTGCCTGAATAATTTTCATTTCCCTTGTGGTAATTGAGGTTATTCATTTGACGGTAGATAGCATCAACCCTTTGCTGGGCTGGATTTATGCAATTCGTGATGTAGTTGGCGGGGCAGGCGTACAGTGCTGATTTTGCTTCGCTTAGCTGCTGCTTGAGCTGATTGGCCTTTGTGGCCTCACTTGATGCTTTGCCACTATCCGCAAAGCCTGATAAGCCCGTTAGTTTTTCCCTTGCCACTGCTAGCTGTGCATCCAATGCCCGAACGGGAGCTGATGCTTCAGCCTCCACTGTTGCCCGTCCGGCTGATTCCATTCCGCCATGAAATGCACCAGCCATATACACAATAAAGTAAGCACCCAATAGGGAGAGGGTTGCTACAGCCATAGCGGCTTGCTTGCCTTGCTCCCACGCTGTAACTAGCGCCGAAACAATTGATGCTTTAGCTACAGCCAAACCAACAAATCCGAGAATAAAGACGACTGTTAATATCCCCTGTCCATTACCAACAGCCCAATAAATAGCCATTGATCCTGCTAATAATTCTAGTGAAACAGCGGCCCATCCTAGCCATTGCCTTGTTGCGCCTTTTTCTCCGCGTAACTGCCACGCGATTAATACACAAGCAACAGCGATTGTTCCGCATGTTGCTAATAATGATCCTGAATTCATTACTCACCTCTTTCAAATTGATAAATTCGCTTAAACCAAGTTATTTCCATTTGCCGTTGAGACTCAAATCCTTTTCCGAAGTTGTAAATCAGAAAACCTCTAAAGACAGTATTGATTTTTACCCTTAGAGATACACCATCATCACTAGGGGTCGATACGAAAGTCTTTTGCACCCATGTTTCGCCACTTACTGGCTCTTTTATATCGGGATGTACTGATAAAGCCTGTTTCATAATTAACCCCGAACAAATGAATTAATTCGAGTAAACATACCTACAGTCTGCGTACATGCCACTCCTGCGTATTTGTATTTAATCCATCCGCCTTTAACTGCAATTATTTTACGAAACTCACCGCCGCCAAATGCATCGAGACTTTCACCCCAAGTTTCACCTGCTATAGGGATTCGCTTTATTTGAGGGCTTACTGATAATTTCTGATTCATGACATGCCCCTTAAATAATTAGGCCGCTCAGCAAAAACCGCGTATGCCGTATAAACTAAAATACCGGCGGCAACCGATAGACCTATAATTCGCTCTCTGTATTTCTTAATCATTTTCATCACATCACCTCCTTAGCTGTCACTTTCACATCATTCCGGTGGCGTAAGTGGCACATATCCAGCACTTGAGTTATTGCATCGCTATCACTTTTTGCGGATACGGTGTATTCACACGGTGCGATGTGCGCATGGGCAACAGTAACGATGAATGCTTTGAATTGCTTCATGCAACCACCTCCACATTCCAAGCCATGCCGTTTAGATGATGCCGGTCACTTGCCGGATTGATGGTAATTTCTTTCTGGTGATCCGCTACGATCTTGTATGCGTTCGGAATCAGACGGTTATCTTCGTCAAAAATAGGTTTAGCGGGGTATCTTTTGCGCGTTGATAAATAATCACGGGCCTTTGGTGGCACCGCATCAACTGAAACCACAATGCTATTGCCTGTTGCTTGTGTCATAATCTTTAATCCTTGCCGGAAATAACCCTCCGGCTGGGTGTTAGTGGGTGCGGTCGTGGTGTATCGTCAAAAATTGCCACGACTGCGCTTTTTTGCACTTCCTTGTGCTATTTCAGCGGCAATACAACCCTGCCGCCGGGGTGAAAATTCCTTGTCGCCGTCTTGCCTTCCGACACCGCGACCGCTGTGTATTTAACTTTGCACCGCAGCTTTATTTCAAAGCTGTGGCGCTTACGTGTTGCAATTACCTCCTTTCCCTTTTTGATGGTTATCGTTACTTTGGTCAGTGCCGGATTATTTCCGACTACCGCTGATATTTTTGTCTTGCATGTCGCTGTATCTGGTGCCGCGATAGTCGCCGCGCTGAGTAGCAATAGGGCGAACCCCAAAGCCCTCACAGCTCACCGCCGCTAGGCATACCATCAACCGGATAGTGATGATAAATAAGACCATCCTTTATCCAGTAGTAACGCTCATGCCCGTTTTCGTAGGCGACAAAGCACTCTTGCACTCCCCAATCATCATGAGCCGCGCATTCTTCCCAGGCTATTTCGGGTTGCGGCCATTCACCTGGGGCCGGTAGTGGTGGTTCCGTTACCTCCTGTGCTTCTTCTGTGCAGTACTGACACAAAGGCCGGTCGATATATAAATCACTATCAGCGCTTGCGACTCCCGCTCCGATTGCCATTGCTGCCGCTAGTGCGGAAGAGGCGAGAAGCCCCATTGCTATTTGATGCATTGTTACTTTTTTCATTGTTTACTCATTAGTTATAGTTTTTGGTGTTTGCCCTTGGGGTATCAGCCCTGTTTTGATTCTTCCGCCTCCTGTTCATCCCAAATTTCCTGCTCATCAGGGCTTAGATTTTCGTATTCTGATCTTTCGCTCATACTGCCACTCCCAATTCTTTGTACCAGTCGGTCACTTCTTTGGGTTCATAATAATCGTGTGCCAATTCGATAATGTGATCGGGTGGCACATCAGCATCAGGATTCATTGCCAGCACTCTATTCCTTGCCATTAGCAGTAGAATATCCGGTGATCCGTAATGGGCGTGGAATGCGTTTTTATGATGGGTTACGTTTAAAGGGTGGTCGCTGTGTACGTCGTGTAATTCCCAGCTAATCGGCAATGCCCACCATTGACCGCACCACTCTTTTTTGTGCCGAAATGTTGAGCCTTCCAGATGATGAATTTGTACTAACGGCTGGCCTGATGCTATGCAGCCGATCTGCCTTAATGATTCATGCCACCGTTTTTGTTTTGCTGTTGGAGGTCTTCCGCCTTGCATTTATTTCTCCCGTAAAAAAGCCCCTGAAGTGGGGCTGTGGATAATCTGGTTGTTTGGATGGTTTACTCTATGCCTCCCTTGCAATTAATTATTGCGGCGTGTGCTTCGGATGCATTCACGTATTTTTTGCCAGTGAATCCAGTATCCTGGCCCATTCCGATAACCAGATCAGCATGTGCGTGTCGATCATCGCGGTTCTGGCTAATAATTGAGGATTGAAAAGCGCTTCTGATTTCTTCTTGCTCTTTTCCATCAAAGCTAAATCCTTTTGAATAAAGCCGATGCATAAAATCATCTGTCTTTTCGTCTAGTGTTTGTTTAGCCATTCTTTCTCTCCAGTTCAGGCAACGGAAAATCAATACTTATGCAGTAACGTTTCACGTTCTCCATGAATTGCTTCATTTGGGTTAATTTAGCCCACGACAATGATATTCGTGATGCGTGTTCGTGATATTTCTGATCTTGGTTTTCTCGGTAGATAAACAGCAATTCCACCCACTGACTCTGAAGCGGGCCGACTGGCTCAGCTATGTAGATACTCGCCAGACATTTGGCTTTCAGAATTGCCTTTATCTCCTGCTCCGTGTATCCGGTCTGCTCAACTAAATAAGTAACCCAGCCGCCAAAATAACCGCCTAGCTGCTCCATTGTCTTGCTGATATGTGCATTACGAAACACAACCTCAATGCGCTTATCATCCGGCAATTCATCCAGTTTTAATTTGATCAGTTCGAGCTTTGCGGCTCTGACAGGGGATTGTTCGGGCAGGGTAAAAGCCTGCTGTTTCATTTTTTCAGCTCCTTACTTATTGCCAACCCCGCCGCGTAAATCTTCCTAGCATCCTCGATACTCTTTATCTCTGCCGTGTGATACGTGCAACCAATCGCCTCACTCAGCTTTGCATATAAAACGTCTCGCTTGATTAGCTTGTTTTTCCACATAGGGTCAATCAGCGCGTGGATATGCTTACGCGCCTCTCTGATCTCTTTGGTGGGAATACAACCTAACGGGGTAGTCGGCTTATCTGTTTTGTGGTGGCAACCAACGAAATTATTGCACTTGTCACATTTCCAGAAAGGTAGTTCTGACAAGTCTTTTCGGTGCGGGTAAATTTCGACGCCATCAGTTAATCGCGTCTGAATAAGTTTGTTGCAACCACAGCAATGCAGAATCATTACTTTCTCCTTACGCTAGATTAGAAATAATCCGCTCTTTTAGCTCAGTAGCCAGCTCAACACGTCGCAACATAAAATCAATATCCGACTGAACCCGCTCAATTTTCGCAATATGAATCTGGTGCTGCTCATTCATAAATCGTGGGTCATAGCTAGCGAAATACCAGAAGTCAGCTTTGTGTAATTCAATGAGTGATTGGCACTGCCAGTAATAATCAGGCTTAACATCCTTCATCGACATTGCGTCGGTTATGTCCATGTAAATCAGATGCGTCCTGCTTTTCGGGCATTTAACCTCTAAGCCAGTATCCGGCATGTCAAAAATCACACCGTCTGGTGTTCCGCCCCAACTTCCATCCTCAGACAACATAAAGCGCTGATCCTCTCCAGTGAATTCCACCGTTACGCCTGACTCAGCTGAAAATCGATCAACCGCGTCCAGCTCGTGATCAACACCCCATTGCATGTCGTAAGATATAAAAAAATCAGGGCTGAATTCAGTTAATACTTCAACCGCTTTTTCCTGTGCGTATGTTATGCCGCCCTTCGATAATTCGTCTTTAGAAGGAGAGGCCATAAGACGATGAATTTCTGAGGCTGTGAATTTGCCCCAGCGTTGTTTTAGCCACTCCTCCTCTTTACTCAGTAGGGCATCACCCGAAGGCGCACCCTCCAGTGCGCCAAAGTTCAGGGATTCTATAATTTTAGCGTCCATCATGCGGCCTTAGCTGGTGCCAGTTGGAGTAACCGAACATCCCATCGGGCAGAGCTATTGCCGTTGGTTTTGTTCTTCTTCTTGCCTTTGAAGATGATTTTAAGGGCCGTTTCGTACTGAACCACAAGCCCCTCTTTTGCTTTTTCTTGTAGCGTACTAACCAGAACTGCGGCGGCTGATTCGTAGGTTTCGAGCTGTCCGTCTTTTTGTGCAATTAAAACCACACTGGTTAACTCCTTCTCTACAACTTCGCCGGTTTCGCGGTCTTCAACTTCATGAATTCGCGTAGAGAATCCACCGAAAAAGCAGCGCATTTCCCAGCCCTTTTCTAATTCATCAATATCCAGATACGTCGGAGTGAGTGATACAGGGCTTTCTTCGGCCTTATCCAATTCAGGTAGTGCTTTGCTTAAAATTGCGATTGCGTTGTTCATTGTATTTGTCCTATAGTTACTTAATCACATCAGAATGATGCTGTTTCAAAAGGTATCGGGAGAGGTGGCTCGTCAAAGTCTTCTCCCATTATCTCGGCTAATTCCGCTGCATCCATGCCTCGCCAATCATCTGTTTGTCCGTAGAAAATAAAATCGCTGTCGTTTACCTCCATTTCTCACTCCCACAAAAAAGGCCGCTACTGCGACCTGTTAAAAACTGTTATTCCTTATACATACC
>CALHAO010000052.1 GCA_937931765.1 uncultured Thiotrichaceae bacterium | reverse complement strand
AAAGTAATTTTTTTCATTTAATTCACAGTCATCACGTTTATAGAAATTGGCACTTTGTACCATCCATTGCCCGTTAATGGAGCGGCTACATTTGCAGGCTTGATCACTTTGAATGTGTGACTGCCTGAGCTGATTTGTCTTGTTGAAAACATTCTTTCACGGACTAAATCAATAAAATCATTCACAGCATTTACGCCCGTGTTATCTCTAACTGCGATTATTACCTGAGCAATCCACTGATAACGTGCGCCACCGCAAACCGTTATTTGTTCCGGCTCAGTGCGCAAAATATCAAACGCTAAATAGTTGTCATTTGGCTTTTCGCCCACTGTGTAATTCAGCACATGGTGTAGGGTGATACCGGACAGGCTTATGATTTCCTGAATTGCCGCTTGTAGTGCGTTTTTAAGGTCAGTTTCCACGGACTACACCCCGCACAATCTGTTGCCATTCAGCGACCGAAATTCTCAGCATTCCGGTTGGTGCTTGCGGGCTATGCCCTTCATATTCAATTCGGCGGACATACGGCTGCCCATTTGCCAGCGTGAATGTATCGCCTGCCTGCAAACTATTAGCCACTACTGCAAAGTCACCACCGGCATTGCTAAAATCAGGAGCGCCGTTTTTCGGAGTCCAGCTTTGGCGCAATCTGCCGCTATCAACCGGAGTGCGACTAACCACTTTTGCTGAAATAGCCGCAGCCGATAGCCTTGCAATTGATAGCATATTGTCTTTATGGCGCTGAATGATTGCGTCAAGCCTCATAGTCTGGCCTGCACTTTGTAAATTATTGAGGTTTCACCAGGTGCAACCTGATCAACATTGACAATGCTGTAATCAGACTCGCCATCGCGTAATCTATGCGCGGTAGTCGGCTCGATAACCGCATCGAGTAAGTATTTTCTATCGCTGCTTTGTATCGTGCTGCCATCAATCTCATTAATTGAGAATCGAGTAGCAACACCTATAAAATCTTGGGTAGTTTCAGTCTCGACTGGATTAAACGGATCACTCCCACCGGTCGATTCGAGCAATTGCATAGGCCGACCGTGCAAAGCAATCAATCTTGTGGCTGTGGCAGCTAGCCGGACATGCGTAGGATTAGGCACGATCAATGCCCCCCGAAGTATTGATAAGGCACTTCAGTCGTGATTTAACATTAGGGAGGGCTAGCAAGCTAACGGATGTTGTTTCGCCATCTTTGACCGCGTACTCAACCTCAATCACATCAACTTTTTCACGCTTTACCGCTGGAGTTGATGGTGTGGCCGGATCGCTGCCAGATTCGATGTAAAAAGCCAGCCAGATTTGCGCCTCTTTTATTTGATCGGGGATAACGTCAGATGCAATTAATACCCGCTCACAATCAAACGCATGAGAGCGAGGCCACGGCAAAGGATTAGCCGCAGCCGCTTTAAAGCCATCCCATCGAATACCGGTAAGCGCGTCCATAGCACGCAGCATCAAGCCGTCAGTCAGATTGGGCGTAACATCCATCCCGTCTGCGTTAACTATCTCGCGTGAGTCCAGATACGCCTGAGCATCAGCAGTGCTTATGTAACTATTCGCACCACTAACACCCGCGCCGGTTTCGATGATTAAGGTCATTAGTCAGCCTCGTACTCGTGCCATGCTTCCGTAATTTCTGAGCCTGAATACTTCTCGCCCGTTGCTTCTTTTAATTCAGAGATAGTGGGTTTTTCTTCGAGTTTAGATTTACGGAAATAGTCGAGCAATGGACTGGGTTTTTGCTTGTCACCCTTAACTGTTAGTGTTGGCACATCTTTTGCGCCGTCGCCAGCATCAAACCGAGCGTTAAGAATTCGCAGTCCATTTTCAGCCGCCAATGCCTGCACATCCTCGTTATACCGATATGTAGGAAAGCCCACATACCAGATACCTTTTGAGGGGTTCATTACGCAGCATCCCCAACCGTGATAACACCAGCCGTCTGCTTAATGCTTGTGGCCGTTTTATCCCAGTTGGTTCCGGTGCCTAATGCAGCATCAGAAGGTGATTTGCCGCCGTTGGTTTCGTCCCATGTGTAACCGTTCAGGGACAGGCCAAAGGAGTAATCAACTTGCATAGTGGTTTCAATGCGGTCTTTGCCGTTTGAGGTTTCGATGTTAGATACCAAGTCGCCGCCGTCATAAACGATAGCCGCCTGGTTTACCAGTGACAGAACTTTGTCTTTGTTTGGCGTGCCAGTTTCATACAGCGCAGGCGCGTCAGTAACAACGACCACATCGCCAAGGATATCAACAACACGAACATTACCTGCCGTGAATAGTCGCTCAGCGTTCGAGAGATTTGCGCCAATCAAACGATGGTAGACAGCTCCACGCATAATCTGAGCAACAATGTTACCGGATGCGTCGCCGTATTTAGCGTGTGCGTTATTGATAGCGGCATACGTGATACCGGCAGATGCGGAAACATCGTTTGTGGCATCAGCTTGATTCTCAATGGCAGCAACAAGGCCAGCAATGGCAGTGTTCAACTGATCCTGCATCAACGCTTCAGCAAAGTTGCTTGATGCAACCTCGATACCTTCGGCTGTTGGCTTTTGCAGCCAAGTCAATTGAGAAGGCTCAAACCGGATAGGCCCGAAACCGCCCGCAACTTTAACACCGGACTCTTTGATTTGAGTCAGGTCTGTCGCAGTAGCTGCACCATTAACCGAATTACGATCAACGCGC
>CALHAO010000051.1 GCA_937931765.1 uncultured Thiotrichaceae bacterium | reverse complement strand
TCAGCAGCATCAGATGAGCAAGATACTGAAGCAAGCAGAGAAATAGCCGATGAAATAGACTTCCCATCCGCTTACCGCCAACTCTGTCATCACTTAGCGCTGGCACAATCCCGTATGTACAGCCCGCTGCTAATTGACCGTCTGAACCAGCTGGTGATACGCGGCCACCATCAGCTTTATGCCACGCGCATGCATTTCTGGCACCGTGTAGTTGACTTTTTCCTGCGTGATTTCCCGCGCCTGATCCGCCAAGAATGGAAAGCAGTGGCACTGGCCAGCTTCCTGTTCTTCGGTAGTTTCTTCGCCATGATTATCGCCATCCAGATTGAACCGGAACTGGCCTACAGCATTTTGTCAGGCGAGCAGGCTGCACAGATGGAAGATATGTATGATCCGGAACAACACTCGAGGCTGGGGCGCATTCGTGAGGCCGACAGCGACGTGATGATGTTCGGGTTTTATATTCGCAATAATACCGGCATCGGTTTTCAGGTATTTGCTGGTGGCTTGTTATACGGGCTGGGCAGTGTGTTCTTTCTGTTATACAACGGGCTGGTGATTGGCGCGGCTGCCGGACATCTGACACACGTCGGTTATATCGAAACTTTCTGGGGTTTTGTCGCCGGACACAGTGCTTTTGAGTTGACTGCCATTGCTTTATCCGGTGCTGCCGGTTTCAAGCTAGCTCAGGCTTTATTGATGCCAGGGCGCAAATCCCGACGGCTGGCCTTATTGGATAACAGTAAAATCGCCATTCGCATTATTTATGGTTCTGCCACCTTGTTTATTATGGCGGCTTTTGTCGAGGCTTTCTGGTCATCGCTGGCCATTATTCCGGTAGCGGTTAAGTATGCCACCGGCATTGTACTCTGGACATTAGTCATCACTTACTTCACCCGTGTCGGGCGGAGTTCGGCAGCATGAATCCGGATAATATTATTATTCAGGTCAGGCAGCGTTCCGAATGGGAAGCCGTCGACATGGGTTTCCGGCTGGTGCAACAGCTGTGGCGACAAATTCTGCCCGCCTGGCTGATGCTAATCCTGCCATTGGCTCTTGGCATTATTCTGCTCACACCTGAAGATTACATTTGGGTCGCCGGTATCGTTATCTGGTGGCTAAAACCTTTATATGACCGGGTACTACTGCATATTTTGAGCCGTAGCCTGTTCAGTGAAAAACTCAGCATGGCAGATGTATTTTCTGCGCTCCCCGGTTTATTGAAAAATACCGGTTTATTCAGTGCACTGACCTGGCGGCGATTTTCCTTTTCGCGTAGCTACAATTTACCGATCTGGCAACTGGAACAGTTACGCGGCCAACCATTGAAGGAACGCAAAGAACTGCTCTATCTTCAAGGACACTCACAGGCCGTAGCGCTGACTATTAGCTGCCTTCTGTTGACATTAATTATTATACTGTCATTAATTGCACTGAGTATTTTTTTCGACCCCCTCGGACAAGTATGGGAATACTGGAAAGGTATATTTACTAATGCCAATGGTTCAGACATAGATCATATTCTGTCACTAATAAATTACGGCATCTTGCTCATCGCTATTATTATTATCGAACCGTTTTTTGTCGCGGCAGGTTTTACCCTGTACCTCAATCGCAGAACACAACTGGAAGCGTGGGACATTGAATTATCCTTCCGCAGCATCGGCAAACGACTGACAGAAAAAGTAGCTAAACATGCCAGTATTTTTACAGTCGCTGCTGCCTGTCTTATCAGCCTATTGGTATTCCAGCCCACCACAGCACAAGCTGCCAGTGATGAATACTTCAGCCGTCATCGCCTGCCAGTGAAGGAAAGCAGCGAAGTACTGAAACAGGTTATGCAAGCCGAGGAATTGACTGACCTGCGCCAGATCAGCACCTGGCTGCCACGTGATAAGAACAAAAATAAAGATGATTTCAAATTGAGCGACAACATCATCCAGTTCATCTCCAATGGCCTGAAAATGGTGCTCTGGGCTGTAGTGATTGTCTTGTTACTGATGGCTGTTGTTTACCGGAAACGTATTCTGGCGATGCTCAAGCCTCCTAGCAAAAAAGAAGAGTCATTTGAAAAACCCGATGTTCTGTTCGGTATGGATGTGCGGCCCGATTCATTACCGGATGACATCGCCGGAACAGCACGCACATTCTGGCAGCAAGGTGAACACCGTAACGCACTGAGTTTATTGTACCGTGGCGCACTGATTCAGTTGATCCATCATGACTCATTAGCCATTGCTGATAGCCATACTGAAGGTGATATATTGGCACTAGCGCGTCCGTTACTCAGTGAATCACGCTTTAGTTACATTAATAATTTAACGACTAACTGGCGCGATATTGCTTATGCGCATCGTGTACCGGGCGACGAGCAAATAGAAACATTACTAACTAGCTGGACAGGTTTCCAGTCAGCTCCAGACAATAAAACACAGGAGCAGACATGAGATTTCAGAATCTGCTTTATGCCGTGTTTGCTGCCGGATTGTTCGCAGCGGGAACCGGCTGGTTCCTCACTAATTTTGAATTGGAGACTATCGACGAATTCACCGGCTACAAAGGCGAGGCACGTAATAACTCACTGTTTGCTGCCCGGTTGTTCAGTAAACGCATGGGCATTCCGGCGGAACGACAGGATGGTTTAGCCAGCTTTCCGGAGCCTGAAGCGGTGATTGTGCTGAATACCGAACGTTTCAGCCTGTCGGATGAAAAGATCACCGAACTACTGGAATGGGTTAACCAGGGCGGCCACCTGATTACCCGTGCGCGGGTG
>CALHAO010000050.1 GCA_937931765.1 uncultured Thiotrichaceae bacterium | reverse complement strand
TTACGTGTGTTGCCTAAAAAAGAGCGTGTCTATGGGACAGTGGTATCAGCCGATTAAACCTCTACTTTCCGCCGCTCAATCCACTCATAAAGTGTACTCGGCGAACACCCCACCAGCTTACAAATAGCCCGTTTACTGATGCCCAGTTCCAGGTATTTACGAATATCCTTGCTGTGCTTATCCAGTTTTACCCGTTTAGCTTTGCCCTTCGGCCTGCCTAAAACCATGCCTTCAGCCTTGCGTTTTGCGAGCGCTTCTTTGGTGCGCATCGAGATAAATTCGCGTTCAATTTCTGCCGCCAGCCCCAAAACAGTAGCCGTAATTCTGGAGTTCAATGAGTCATCAAACACCATATTTTGCTTCACAATATGCACGGTAAATTCATGGGCTGCACAGTACTCTAAAATCTCCAGAATCTGGAGTACAGAACGTGCCATCCGCGACACCTCCGCAAACAAAACTACGTCCCCTTTCTGCATGGTTTTAGTAAGCAACTCACCTGATTTCCGATCCTTCCAGTTGGTCTTTCCGGAAGCATTATCTTCAACAAATTGAAGCCCCCCTAAGTTATGTGAATTAGCATACTCCAATATCCCATGCCGCTGGTTATCCACATCCTGCTCATCCGTGCTGACCCGCAAGTAGGCGTACACACCCATAACTATTTCCCTCTGATCTGTCTAAAAAATATTCAACTTACCTTATACCATATATGTCGGATTTTTAAAGTATGAAAATAGCCTGCTAAATCTGGTGGTTTTTTTCCTACAAATATACTGCTTGATTTTTGATCAATTTCTCTTTAAATTAGTTCCCCCTTCTGCTTCGCACAATTCAGCTTGAATGGAGTCCAGCAAAAACAATCATTTACCGGACTCGCCCAGGGGTAACAGGGGTGAAAAGTTCACCCTTGGGAACATGGCAGGAGCGACGGGCTAACTAAACAACAAAAAGGACAAAAATCCACATGGAGTATCTGAAGATACGGCGCACCAAAAATCAGGTGCGTGCGGACGGCTCACGCTTCGCCGTGCCCATACTGGTGACCAAAACAAAAAAATACGGCAAGGTCACCAGCGAACAAGTCATCTCGAAGAAAAAACCGATTCTGGTCACCGGCGCTCACGACGCCGGAAAAACCCGTTGGCTCACTCGACTACATGAACGCACCGAGGAAATCTGGGGCGCGAAAATCAAAGCTGATCCGGTGTTTCTCGACACCCTCAGTCCGTTGTCTGCGTGGTGTGATACACCGGTGCTCAATGCGTGGTGGACTGAAGAACAAACCAAGCGCCCGCTCGATGAGCGCCTGCCTTGGAAAAAACTCAAACAGCACGAACGTTGTGATGCACTGGCGGGTTACTGCAAAGCCAAACAACCCGTCTTATTCATCGATGACGCGCACAAACTCGCAGGCAGGAAACTCCAGATTGCCCGCCAGTGTGCAATGGCTACCCGCCTGACCGTTGTCGCAGCCAGCGAAGAACAACGCTTACCGCCCAACCTGCGCCCGGTGCTGATGCGCCGTGATCCGCAAATTTTCAGACTTGACTCAGAGGTCGCCTACGATGCAACTCATATCCTCATGTGGATTCTCCTCGCCTGCGCCCTGGTCATCGGTTGGTGGGAAGCCGCCTTTGTTATCGGCGGCCTCAAAGCGCTGGGTACTGGCCGCCGTGCTGCTCGCGCCGATTAGCGCCGCCTCAGATCCTCTGTACGACGCTGAGCCTGCTAAACCCATACGTAACTCAGAAGAATCGCTGATAAGCGATTCTGACGCTGCTGAGGCCGCAGAAAACCCGCTTTTCAGCTTTTGGCCGTGGAAAGATGGCGAGGCAGAACAACCGCCAGCGGTAAAACCCTACAAAATCCCGACCCTGAGCGGTGATGAACTGGACTTCAAAGCCAAGCCGCCGCCACTGGTCAAAGCACCCAAGATCGATGCGGATGCGGTGTACCAGTACGTTCTGGACTGCTACCCAGAAGCCAGCAAATGGAATCTGGACGTCAACCTACGGGCGCAAATCGCCAGCACACCGGAGAGCATTCTTAGCAGCGCAGGCACCAGCACTACCGAACTGGGCGATTCTTACCTTGCCATCGTGGCCAGCCTGCCGCTGTATTCCAGCAAAGAACTCAACCGCGAGAAAGAACGCGAATCCCTGCGCCGTCAGAATGTAGCCACCATCGTGGCCAATTTCATCGCCGCCATCGCCAGCCGCAACCACGCTATCCGTGAACTGACGTTGTACCGTGGCCTCGAAGCCCGTTCCGCGTTGCGTGTTCAGCAAGGCATATCGGAAGCCAAAGAACAGGTGACCTACCTCGAAAAAGTCGCCACCAGTCACAACACGCTTATCAAGCAGGAAGCTAAAATCATGGAAAGCCGTCTGCAATTGGCTGGCATGTGCGACCCCATCAACGAAAAAAGCATCAATCACTGGCTGAAAAATATTTCTGCTGTGCCGCACAAGGATCTGGAAGGATGAAGTGGATCAACCATCTGGCGATTGCAGGCGCAACCACCGCCGTGATTAACCCCATGTTAGTGCCGGTTGCCCTGCTTGGCTCCACCGCACCGGATTGGCTGGAACCGGTAATCAAAGCCACCACCGGCCAGGATGTGAAACACCGGGGCGTTACGCATTACGTCGTGGTGTGGATCGCTGCGCTGGCCTTCGCTTTACTGCTGTGGGACTTTCACGGCTTACTAGCCGCGTTCTGCTGGGGCGGACTAACACACGTTCTGGCTGATTCGATGACCGTCAGCGGCGTACCCTTCGCTCCGCACTCAGACCGGCGTTTTCACCTGTTCGGCGGACGGCTAAGAACCGGTGAGTCCGGAGAATATGCCGTGGCATGGGGAATCGTCGCAGTCTGTGCAGTGGCCATGCAGCTAGTCCACACCAGCGGCAACTGGTATCCGTTCTTTTACGATTGGCCAGGGTTGTACGAACAAGGGATCATTGACGGTAAAGAGTGGAAAGATAACCGCTTCCGCTTTTTCTAAACCTATCAGCAAGCACTACAAATCAGCGCGGGTATAGCCTATTCGGATATTATGGTATCCATTGCGCCTGCAAGATTGCTTTTTTGATCCGTTCGGGTGGCATGTGTGTGTTTTGTGTGGACTGTCTCTCAATGGGTTGTTAGCTCATTTATCGCTAAGTATGCAGTGTTGGTGGTTTGGAAAAGAGAGAATTAACATGCCTGTCATGTTTTAAAACCAATCCATTTCATACTTGAAAAGCGGTGGTTATCCACAGGCAATTTTTAGAAGGTTTCCATTTTTAATTAAACATTAAAAGATTAGAGGGGCTTGAAACCCGCATGAGGCCTTGCTTTCAGCCTCAATAAAGGGACAAATTCCCTGCTATAAAGGGACAAATTCCCTGCTATAAAGGACTTGATAAAATAAGTCCTTTATATTAACTTAGGGACTCAACTTAGAGAGACCTTAAATTGAATTCTGCCATAGTGGTTAAATCCAACGACATCATAGACGCTAGTTACCGTTTGACACTTAGCGAGCAGCGTTTGGTGTTGATGTGCATCAGCCAGATAAAAAAAGGGCAAAGCATCACTCATGAAAACAAATTTATAGTTAATGCCCATGAGTACGCGGATGCTTTCAAGTTACCTTTAAAAAATGCTTACAAAGAACTTCAAATAATCGCTGATAGGCTTTATGAGCGCTCAGCAACGATCAATAGCCCTTACCCTAAAAATCCTGAAATAACCCACTTAAAAACCCGCTGGATAAACTCTATTGCCTACCTTTCAGGTAAAGGGGAGCTGATGCTTAGTTTTGCTCCCGACATGATCCCGTACATATCAATGCTTGAGGGGCGATTCACTCGTTATAGCCTTCATGCAATTACAGGGATGAGCAGTATTTATGGAATGAGATTCTATGAATTAATGCAAAAATGGATGACACAGTCAGGTAGTCAGGCATCGAAAAAAGAATTGACGTTAGAAGAACTGAAAGAAATTTTAGAGTTAACCGGAAAATACAAGGCGATTAAGGATTTCAAAGTAAAGGTTCTTGAGCCAGCGATCAAAGACATCAACACATGTTCAGACATCAAAGCCCGTTATACCCAGCGGAAAACAGGTCGCCGGGTCACCCATTTAACTTTCCACTTTCAACTTGATGAACAACTAAGAATGCCGCTAAACAATAGCAATTCCAAACCAGTAAAAATCACCAAAGCCTATATAGAGCAACACGCCAGTCCAGGCGAGACCTACACAGAAGCTAAACAACGTCTATCCCAGACAAGGAGGTAAAACACACTTAAAGACAAACCGGATGTAAAAACACCCGAAATACAAACGCCCTACCCCAGTGCTACCAACACTGAGGCAGGACTTCACAACTCAATACTAGGAGTACTGAGCTATGCAACGAAACAGCATACACAACCCTGCGCACCCAGAAAACGCGCAAACACAAAACCCCTTCCCCACCTCCGGGGATAACTTCACTACTGTCGCTTGTCTTGATGATGTCATTGACCCAATGGCACTGCTGGAAGCTATGGCGTTTCTGGATGATTGCGCTGTGGCCATAGCAGCCTTTGAACAGGAAAAACAGCGTACCTGTACGCTATAAAGTGAAAAGATGGGGCACTCTTACACAGTGCCTCATTGCCATTTTTGGAAAATTCCCCGAACACCCGTACACTGTCCGGTATACAGTCAATCGAACAGGTTTGGACACTTATAAATATGGCAAAAGTCAACATATCCAAAGCTATAGAGCTGGCTGGAGTCAGCCGGTCAACCTTCTACTCGTCTTATATAAAAAAAGGCCGGATAACGGTTTCAAGCGATAGCAATGGAAAAAAATACGTTGATACCTCTGAATTAATCAGAGTATTCGGCACATTAAAAGAAAACACCGAAAACAGTTCGACCGAACAGGATTGGACACCCCAAAAATCCACACCAGATGGCTTATTAATCGAAGTTGGGCAACTAAGGCATGAAAGCCGACTTTTAAAAGAGCAACTGAGAGAAGCTCAGGAGAGGGAAGCGTGGTACAAAAAACAAATTGATACACTCACCGATACCATGAAACTGCTGGAAGGGCCGAAACAACATCCGCGCCTCTGGTGGCAATTCTGGAAATAAGGGTTCGTCTGCATAAAGGTACCAAAAGTACCATAGAGATTTAGTGCCCCCTTTCTGTAGCTTGCTTCAGAGTATTTCGACGCCTCCTGAAACCAGGGTGTTTTCTGCACGTTGTGCGACACTCGCTTTTCTGTGTCTTTG